>CAZPTW010000136.1:0-7714 GCA_964589235.1 uncultured Smithella sp.
GTCCCGGACCGATTCGCTCCGATCCATTCAAAACGTGATGCGCGAAAACGGCATCTCGGCGGTGCCCATTCTCGAAAACGATCAGCTCGTCGGCATGATCAGTCTCAACGATATCATCACCGCGCTTGACAAGTCTTACATCGATGATCCGGCGGAAAAGCACATGGCAAAATCCTTGATCATCCTGGAAGACGATATGCCTCTGTCCTACGCAATCCCTTTTTTCGACAAATACTCTTATCACCGTTTTCCGGTGGTCGACAAAAACAAACGGCTCTGCGGCATTCTCTCCAGCCGCGATGTTTTGCTGGCTCTTTTGCGCGAGCTCAATCAAGAAATTATGGAATTGGAAAAAATGATCAACGCCGAACCCGCGGATCAGGGCAACCGCATCAAGCGGGAATTCATCGTCAAGAAATTCGATTTTGAAAACGCCGGACGCGCGTCATTCGAATTGAAGAAAGTCCTCCAAAGCATCAATTCTCCCCGTCAGATCATCCGAAGAGCCGCCGTCGCCGCCTATGAATTGGAAATCAATATCGCCATTCACTCCGACGGGGGGGTGATCACCTTTGAAATCGACGACAAAAAAATCTTGATTACCGCCCGTGACAAAGGGCCGGGAATCGAGGATATCGATTTGGCCCTTCAACCGGGATATTCCACGGCCAGCGACTGGATCCGCTCGCTGGGATTCGGCGCCGGGATGGGATTGGCCAACACCAAAAAAGTTTCGGATGAGTTCGTGATTGAATCCAGCTCGAAAACCGGCTCGTTCATTCAGTCCACCATCTTCATTCAGCCCGCGGAAGAACTGAAGGCCGCGGCGGGCTGAGAATGGCGTCCTTGATCGTTTTCAAAAAATGGATCCGCGCCGACGTTCGGGGCGTCTCGATCCGACACGAAAACGCAAAAATGCATATCGCCGAGACGTGAATGGGGATTTCACAGAGGATGATCGTCACGCGTCGACAGGCCGCCTGCCCGAGTCCGGCGGCATGCCTTTTTTGATGCCCGCGAGTTCTTGACGCAGACGGGCCAATTCTTCTTCCAGGATAAGGTTCCTCTGGCGCAGCCGGTTGGCGTCCGCCAGATAGCGGTCTTTGATGTCGTCATAGTAAGTGCAGCGGTTGCGACCGTCCTCTTTGCTGACGTAAAGGGCCTTGTCGGCCCGGTCAATCGCATCCATCACAGCGTTCATGCTGACCTCGAATTCGGCGATCCCCGCCGATACGGTGATCGGCTGGTCAATCCCCTCCGGGGCGAAAGACGTCTTCTCGATGGTTTTACGCAGCGTTTCCATGGTCTCGATGACCACTTGTTTTTCATAGCCGTAAAACACCGCGCAGAATTCCTCCCCTCCGTATCGATAGGCGTAAGGCACGCCTTCGCGAATCAATGTCGCGATTTTTTTCAGGACTTTGTCCCCGACAGGGTGGCCGTATGTGTCGTTGAGGGTCTTGAATTTATCGATATCGATCATCGCGACGAAAAGCCTTTTCTGTCCTGTTTTAAATTGTTTGAACAGCCGGCCCATCTGTTCGTTGAGTTTTCTCTTGTTGTATAGTTGCGTGAGATCGTCGGTGTAGACTTTCGCCGCCAGGAGGCGGTTTTGATGCGCCTCGATGATCCGGGCGGCAACCGGCGTGATAAAATCGATTTTTTTTATCCAAAGCTCCCGATCGAAATCTTTGGGCCTGGAGGCGCGGATACGGCAGTGCCCGATCTGCCGTCCTTCCACGGAAAGAGGCGTTTCGTAAATGGCCTCTTGGACCTCTTGAAGGCTCGGGGTTTCAACGGCGTGGGGAATATCGGATCGATCCGTCTCTTGCTTGTTGTAGACGAACGTTTTCCCGTCTGTGTTGAGATTGGTCGTCAGCAGTTTGTCATCGTCGAAAAGGAACACCTCCATGTTGCCGGCGTCGAGAAAATTGAGAATCCTGCTCATCGCTTTTTCGAAGGGATCCAGTTGAATATCCACCAACCACCGGATGTGGCGAAGGCTCTCTTCGAACAGTTCAATGTCCTGAACATGAGCGATTTGAGATTCCATCATCTCTTTTTGCACGAACCGAAGGCGGTTCGTTTCAATCAGGGCGCGTTCAGCGACGCTCAAGAGATGATTGAACTTCGCCATGAGGACGACGATTTGTTGGTAAGCCGTTTGGTTGAGTTTACGGTTTTTGAACACACCGCCGAGTCCCGCCGGTTCGAGGATTTCAAGCACTTCAGCCCCGACCGACTCGCGGATCATGTTGACGTATTTCCGCGGGATGGCGCGCTGACATTCATAGGCGACGTCATCTTCGATTTGCTTCAGTTGTTTTTGCAGTTTGTCGGCGGTTTCCGTCCCCCATCCGACGGCGTGCGATCTTTTTTCAATATCCTCGAGAATCTCCTGGACGATTGTACGGGCGTTGTCCAATGTTTTTTTCATATCCAGATTCTTCAAATCAGCGGTTCGTCGAAATGAAAGGTGCTCCGTGCGCCGGATTTTGTTTATGTTCACCAGTTGCATCGACTCTATCAAGATATGGATGGATTGTAAAGACCGGAGAGACCGACACGAAAAACCTCCGACGATCAGGACGCGCATGAATTCTTTCATCACCGCGTTCCCGGCGGCGCCGTCAAGCGACAGCCGGCGGAAAAAACCATTATCGGAGGCAAGGGGCCATGCCGACAAAGCGTTCTCATGGGTTTCGTAACAGCGCGTGCCCACAGGCTCATTGACTTGGGCGTTTTCTGGGATATACTCAGACGGGAAAAGAACAATGGGATCAAAACCGAAAGGAGGCGCGATGGCTTCAAAATTAATGGAATATTTCAACCGGCAGCCCCGCCTGGGCGTGCTCAGCACGAGCAACAAGGCGGGGGAGGTCAATGCCGCTTACTTTGGATCGCCTTGCATGATGGATGAAACGACGGTCTTGGTGGCGTTGGGCAGAAACAAAACCCTGGAAAATCTGCGGGAAAATCCTCAGGCCTGCTATCTGATCATGGAACCGGGCAAAAGCGTTTTCGACTGGAAAGGGCTCAGAATTTATCTGAAGGTGGCCGCCATCGAAACGTCCGGCGAAAAGCTGGAGAAAATGAAAGCGCAGATTTCTGAAAAGGCGGGGAAGAGCGCGGCGAAAATGATCCACGCGGTCGTGATCTTCACCATCACCGGCGTTCGATCGCTGGTTGATTTTGGACAGGAATGGGAAAAGTCGATTTGACCCTCTGTGGCGTTGCTTTCGGCTCGAAAATAATCCGCGGCGAAGACAAAGAACAATGACAGATCTTTATGAGACAAGGTAAAACAGGCTCGAGGGCATGGCGACTGCAAGTGGCATGGCACTGAGAATCCTCCAGAGGCTCTTCAGCAAAGAAGACGCGGCGCCTCTTAAAAAACGGAACCTTACCCGGAAACGGCCCGGGAGATGGCTCGGCGGTTGGGCACCGGCTCCACGAAACCGGCCGAACAACTCGAAGCCATGCCGTGGACCGATTTTCCGCAAGCTGCGCGATCAGGCCGTTCTATATCGGCAGTCGCCGTCCATCGTCGGCATTAATGAATATCGGCGCAACCCTGAACGTGGCGCTTTTGAAAGATATTTCAAAATATTACCAAAGTGGCCTCGGGGCCGCGTTTCACAGCCGGGCGACGCCTCATCTGCGGCCTCTTCCCATCAATACGGAGAGTGTCGCCGATCGGCCGGCTTTCCCCTATGACGACGCGGTGGCCATCGTTTGTGGAAAGTCACGCATTGCGCTGATTGCGTCTGCCGAAAGGCGCTCAGAATATCCGGCAAAATCTGTTCTCATCCGCTTCAGACATGTCTGCAATTTGACGCCTTCGCCGATTGCGACGTAGAAAATGAGATGGACAAGCCCATAAGCGTGCAGGAGGCATTCGCCCCCTCAAACAAGGCGATACGGAAAGATTGGCCGTCCACGCCTTGAATTCCCGCAAGGTGGACGCGATGGGTTGATGTTGTTCTTGTGGCTGCGGCCTGCGTATGACCGCCTGTTCTCAGAAAACCGTCGAGTTATAGCGGAAACCACCGGATGGTCTGTACGAGCCGCCGACGATTTTTGACCCCTCTGAGCAGATGCGCGTTGAAAAGAGATTTCCCGGTGAATCACCGCGAAGGCAAACCGAACCGGACAAGATGAAATCAAAAAAGCGCAGACGAGCTTAAGCGGCATCGGTCCGTCATCGACGATCGATGGATTGTGCCCCGGGACGAGGCCACCCCCTCTACAGGGACGATCGAGATCAGTGCCTCGTTTACCCTTGTTTATTGAGCAGTTCAGCCTGGTGATGGGAGACGAGCGCGTCGATCATCCCCCCGATGTTTCCGTTCATGAAACTGTCTAAGTCATAACGGGTGAGATTGATGCGGTGGTCCGTGACCCGTCCCTGCGGAAAGTTGTACGTCCGGATGCGCTCGGAACGGTCGCCTGTTCCCACTTGGCTTTTACGCGCCTGCGCCTGCTGTTCGTTTTGTTTTTGCACCATGGCGTCAAAGAGCCTTGCGCGCAGAACCTTCATCGCTTTGGCTTTATTCTTGAGCTGCGATTTCTCGTCTTGGCAGGTGACGACCAGCCCCGTCGGCAGATGGGTGATACGGACGGCGGAATCCGTGGTGTTGACACTTTGGCCGCCGTGACCGGTGGAACGATAAACATCGATGCGCAGGTCGTTGGGATCGATATGGACTTCCACCTCTTCCGCTTCGGGCATGATGGCGACCGTCACGGCGGAGGTGTGAATGCGGCCTTGAGCTTCGGTGATCGGCACGCGCTGAACGCGGTGCACGCCGCTTTCGAATTTCAACCGGCTGTAGGCGCCTCGGCCGTCGATCATAGCGATGATCTCCTTGAAACCGCCCATGCCGCCCGCGGGAGAGGAACTGACCACTTCCACTTTCCAACCCTGCGATTCGGCATAGCGCGCATACATGCGGAAAAGATCGCCGACAAAAAGCCCCGCTTCATCGCCGCCTGTTCCGGCGCGGATTTCCAAAAAGACGTTTTTGTCGTCGTTGGGATCCTTCGGCAAAAGCAAGATTTTGATCTTTTCTTCGAGTTCGGCTTGTTCCTTCTCTAATTGAAGCAGTTCTTCTTTGGCCATCCCTCTTAACTCTTCATCGTTTTCCGCGAGCAATTCCTGGCTTTCGGCCTTGCGCGCTTTGACGCTTTCGTATCGGCGAATCGTCTCGACCAGTTCGCTCAAATCAGCATGTTCCTTGGCGTATTTCTGGTAGAGGCCTTGTTTGGAAACGATTTGCGGATCGGCCAAAAGGCCTTCCAGTTCCCGGTAACGAACTTCAATATCGCGCAGTTTGTTGAGTATTCTATCCATAACGTCTCGGTTTCACGGTGGATGGCAATTGAAGATTTGAAGGGGAAAGGCGCACGTGCGGCGCCCGTCCATCATGGAGGAACGCTAAGCTATAAATGCTGGAAAAGGTTGAATGTCATATCAGGACTTTTGTCCCCACGGGTTTGTCCCCTTACGGACGTTTCCCGTAAATATCTACTTCTTCACGGTTTTCTTTTTGGTCGCACTCGTCGTCTCGGGGGTGGTTTCGTACTTCTTTTTGAATTTTTCGACGCGTCCCGCCGTGTCGATGATTTTCTGCTTGCCGGTCATAAACGGATGGCAATTGGAGCAGATTTCGATCTTGATGTCTTTCTTCGTGGACCGCGTTTCGATCACGTTGCCGCAGACGCACGTGATGGTCGTTTCCGTGTAGTTCGGATGAATGCCTTCTTTCATTTTTTCTTTCTCCTCCTGATCCTCTATGCAACAAAATGCCAAAGGAGTCGTCTTTTTAAGCAGATGCGCTTCCTATACCATAACATCTAAAAATTCAAGCGAATTATTGGGCCGTATGAGCCTTGGGAATGTCTCGCGCTTAGGAGTTCATCGACTCTAGGAATTCTTTGTTGGTTTCCGTTTTGCGGATTTTGCTGATAATGAATTCCATCGCGTCCACCGGGTTCATCTCTTGAAGCAACCGACGTAGAATCCAGATCCGGTTGAGGTTCGCCTTGGGGATCAAGAGCTCTTCCTTACGCGTTCCCGAACGAATCAGATCAAAGGCCGGGAAGATCCGGCGGTCGGCGATCCGGCGGTCCAGGTGCAATTCCATGTTGCCGGTGCCCTTGAATTCTTCAAAAATGACCTCGTCCATGCGACTACCGGTGTCGATGAGCGCCGTGGAAATGATGGTCAAGGATCCGCCGTTTTCAATGTTACGGGCCGCGCCGAAGAAACGTTTGGGTTTGTGCAATGCGTTGGAGTCGACGCCGCCGGAGAGCACCTTACCGGAAGGCGGGACGACCGTGTTGTATGCGCGGGCCAAACGGGTGATGGAATCGAGCAAAATGACGACATCCTTTTTGTGCTCGACGAGTCGTTTGGCTTTTTCAATCACCATTTCGGCGACCTGGACGTGGCGGGTGGCCGGTTCGTCAAAAGTGGATGAAATCACTTCGCCTTTGACGCTGCGCTGCATGTCGGTGACTTCTTCGGGGCGCTCGTCGATCAAAAGCACCATCAAAACCACTTCTTTATGATTGGCGGTGATGCTGTGGGCGATATCCTGCAGCAAAACGGTTTTTCCGGCACGTGGCGGAGAGACGATCAAGGCGCGTTGTCCTTTCCCGATCGGAGCGAACAAATCGAGCATCCGGGTCGAATAATTTTCCGGGTCATACTCCAAATTGAGCTTTTCTTGGGGGTATAGAGGGGTTAGGTTGTCGAAAAGGATCTTATCTCGGGCTTGTTCCGGGCTTTCAAAGTTGACCGTGTCGACTTTGAGAAGGGCGAAATATTTCTCGCCTTCTTTCGGAGGGCGGACTTCGCCGGAAATGGTGTCGCCGGTTCTTAAATTGAATCGTCGGATTTGCGAAGGCGAAATGTAGATATCGTCCGGACTGGGAAGGTAATTATAATCAACCGCCCTCAAGAAACCAAAACCGTCAGGCAGAATTTCCAAAACGCCGGATCCGGAAATGACGCCGTTTTGTTCCGCCTGGGTTTGGAGAATGGCGAAAATCAAGTCTTGGCGGCGCATGCCGCTGGCGCCCGGGACCTCCAGATCTTTGGCCATATCCGTGAGTTCGCTGATCGGCAGCCGTTTGATGTCTTCAATGTTCATAATGAATTCCTTGTTCTTTCATGGATAAAATACACGTGATTGAAATGGGATATTTATTGTATTCACTGCATTATTGTTTTTGGACAATGATAAAAGGTGCTTCCGATTTATTGCAGTTATGAATGTATTATCGGCTTGTTATTTGAATCCTTGAATCGCTCCAAAAGGCAGGGCTAACAAGAGCCTCTGACGAATTGCCAGGTAGGCTATCTGAATCAGATGAAACTGTCAAGAAAATTTTCTTGACATAATCCTTTCTTTGCGACCTTTCGCGCCTGTCTTGTGAAGACCAACGGCCCATTTCATCCCGCCTAGGCCCCTTTTTGCATTGCTCAAGGCTTGATTTCGGTCCGACAGGACGAGGCCTTTGCCTTCAGCCCGGATAAACTTGGGCGTTCCGGATGACCGCGAAGGGCTAAACGCCGTCAAACGACTCCTTCGTGAGGCGATCCGGACGGCCGGACCCTTCAGACGTTGAAATCATTCGCGGCCGTCCCCGCCCGACACGTGTCCTTTCAGCCCGGCCCACATCCGACGCGCCGCCTCGACGCCGGCTG
>CAZPTW010000137.1:0-7686 GCA_964589235.1 uncultured Smithella sp.
GACGACCGCCGGTCTCTTCCGGATCGATTGGATCTCGGGCGGTTTTTTGATATGGGTGACGGCGATGACGCCCTCCGGTTCCTTGTCTTGGCTCAGCCGTTTGAAGTCGGCCTGCGACAGCTGATAGACGGGGATCCGTTCAGGCAGGGGAAGTCGGCTCCAATAAGGCTCCTTATCGGTTCGGACGATGACCGCTTCGATCGGCCAACCGCTTTGAATCAGTTCCTCGACAACCTTCACGCCCTCCGCCAGAAAACGCCCTTCTCTGACGCGGTATTTGCTTTGCAGAAGTCTCGCCCACGATTTCTGCTGGGTCCGTGAGGCGGTGGGGAAGGGGGAGGATGGCATGGCGTTATTCCTTCATCACGACGGGAGGAACCTCTTCTTCCCCCTTTTCCGGCCAGATAACGGACGATACGATCGAGGCCAGCAAGATGACGACGATGACGATCAAAGAGACCCAGACGGGGATGTCGATGAAGTCTTCGACGAGCATTTTCACGCCGACAAAGGACAGAATCGCCGCCAGTCCGTAATGCAGCAGGTGGAACAACTTCATCAGACCGGAAATGGCGAAAAAAAGCGACCTCAGTCCCAGAATGGCGAAGACGTTGGACGTATAGACGATGAATGGATCTTTGGAAATGGCCAAGACCGCCGGAATGGAATCGACGGCAAACAAGATATCCGTCGTTTCCAAGGCGAGCAAAACCGCAAGCATCGGCGTGGCATGCCAGACCCCTTTTTTGACGATCAAAAATTTCGATCCGGCGAAGGTCTTGGAAACCGGGAAGAAGATTTTAAGGAGCTTGAGGGCGACATTTTGGTCCGGATGAACTTCCGTTTGCTTGTTGAACGCCATTTTGACGCCGGTATAGATTAGAAACGCGCCGAAGATGTACATCACCCAATGGAACGTGTTGATCAGCGTGACGCCGGCGAAGATAAACACACCACGAGTGACCAGCGCGAGAAAAATACCCCAAAACAACGCCTTGTGCTCATAGGCGTGAGGAACGCCGAAGTATCGGAAGATCAGCATGAAGACGAAAAGGTTGTCAATGCTCAGCGAGTATTCGATCAGATAGGCGGCGAAAAATTCCATGGCCTTGCCGTGGCCGTAGAAATAATAGACACCGATGCCGAAAGCCAAGGCCAGTGAGATCCAGAAAGACGTCCACAACAGGGCTTCTTTCATTTTGATGACATGCGCTTTGCGGTTGATGACTCCCAGATCGAGCGAGAGTAAAACCAGAATGATTCCCGCAAATAGAATCCACCAAAGGGTCATGGTTGATAAGTCCCTTTACATTGTTCGGGCCAATGCCTGGGCGGCGTTGTGGATGATATCCCAAGCCGCGCTGAAAGGCGGCGCGTAGGCCAGATCCAGATAACCGATCTGATGGAGGTCGAGTCCAGCCCACAGCGCGACGGAAAGAGCGTTGATGCGACCCACCGCGCCTGAGACGCCCACCGCCTGCGCGCCCAAGAGCTTTCCGGTCGACCGGTCCGCCGTGAGTTTCAATCCGATCTTGCGCTGACCCAGCGACGGGGCCATCGCGCTTCCCCAGGTGATGTTGGAAACCGGTGAAAATCCCGCCGCGATCGCTTCGGCGTCCGAAAGGCCGCATGCCGCGCATTCCAGATGGAACAATCGAAACGATTGAGCGCCCACGACGCCTTCGAACAGCATCGGCTTTCCGCCGATATTGCGGCCCGCCACCCGTCCCTGCTTGTTGGCGATGTCGCCCAGGGGGAAATTGACCCAGCGGCGGCTGACCTTATGGAACGATTCGCAACAGTCGCCCGCCGCGAAAATGTTCGCCATCGAGGTCTGCTGGGCGAAATTGACGGCGATGGCTCCCGTGGCGCCTATTTTCAGTCCCGCGGCCCGTGCAAGCGTCGAGTCCGGCCGCACGCCGACGGCCGCCAAGACCAAATCGCCTTCAAAGTGGCCCTGGTCCGTGACGACGCGCAGCGCCGCCTTGTTTCCTTTTTCGATCCCCTGTGCCGCGGCGTTGGCGACGAATTCGACGCCGTTTGCCTGAAGCTCTTCGAGGATCACGGCGGCCAGTTGGGGATCCCAACGGTTGGCCGGGAGAGCGTCCTTATGGATAATGGTCGAGCGGATGCCCGCCGCGGCGAGCGCCTCGCTCATTTCCAGCCCGATGAAGCCGCCCCCGATGATGACCACGCGCCGGGCGTTTTGGTCATGGAGCCAGGCTTTGATGGCGATGGCGTCTTCGAGATTGCGAAGCGAAAAAACCCCCGGCAGGTCCAGTCCGGCGATGTCGGGTAAAACGGCGGACGTCCCCGTCGCCAAGACGAGGTAATCGTAGGGAAATCGATGTCCGTCGGACGTTTGAACTTCCCCCTTTCGGGGATCGATGTCCGAAACCGTCTTCCCCAGTCGAACGTCGATGCCGTCTTTGGCGAACCTCTCCGGTGTTCGGGCGATGAGCCGGTTTTCATCGGTGATCAAGTTGCCGATGTAGTAAGGGGTCGGGCAAGACGCGTACGAGACAAACCGCCCCGACTGTAAAATCACGACCTGCAAATCCGCGTTGTTTCGTTTGGCTTCCGCCGCGGCGGACGCCCCGCCCGCGCCGCCGCCGATGATCACGACCTGCTTACCCATGATTTTTTTTCTCCTTTGTGTTTTCGGTTGACGCCGCTTTTTTTCGCCACAAGATGACGGCGATTCCGGCCAGCATCATCGCCATGCACAACACTTGGCCCATGGTGTTGAATCCCAAGACGAATCCGAGGTGAGCATCCGGCTCTCGAAAAAATTCGATGACAAACCGAACCAAGCCGTAGCCGAAAATGTAGAGACCCACCGTGAAGCCGGGGTAGGGATTTTTGTTGCGGATCGGCCATAAAAGACAAAAAAGAGAAAACCCTTCAAAGAAGGCCTCATAGAGCTGGGAAGGATGGCGAAGCGTCCGCGAGGGGTCCATGGGGAAATACATGCCCCAGGGGACGGTGGTCGCGCGTCCCCAGAGTTCCCCATTGAGAAAGTTGCCGATCCGGCCGAACATGTATCCCAGCGGCGCGGCCGCGCACAACCAGTCGCCGAATCGCCAGACAGGGATTTTGTGTTTCCGGCAAAAGTAAAGCGTGACCAGCACAACGCCGATCAACCCCCCGTGATAAGACATGCCGCTGAGTCCCACGAAGCGAAAGCCGTTTGCGATGTCGAATGGTAAAACGATTTCGAGGGGATGTTGGGCGTAATAACCCAGATTGTAAAAAAGCGCATAGCCCAGGCGCGCCCCCACAATCAGACCGACCATCGCCCAGACCAGATAATCCTGAAAAAATTCGGCCGTCACCGGGATTTCTTTTTTTTTGATCCGGTATAGGAAAAGAAAATAGACGACCGCGAAGGCCACCAGATACATCAGACTGTAGTAGCGCAGCTGAAATGACCCGATGCTGAAAATCACCGGACTGATATGGGCCGGTAGATGTTGCCAGATTGAAGTGAATGAGTCCATAGAAAGAAATAATCCTTTTGGTTTTGTGGGGGAGCCGGCGGGCATCTCCGTCTGGAAAAAAGGGGCGGCGCATCAAGCATCAGTAGGGCTGTCCTTTGAGGTCTTGGATATAGAGCTCCGCGTTGTGGACGGCGTTGGCGCCGTCCGAGGCGGCGGTGATGACCTGGCGGAAGCGTTTCGCGCGGCAATCGCCGGCCGCGAAAATACCGGGCGCATTCGTTTTCAGATCTTCGTCGGTCAGGATGAAGCCGGTGGGATCCAGGTCAATCAGGCCTCTGAACAGATCCGTGTAAGGCAGACGCCCGACAAAAATGAAAGCGCCGTCGGCGGCGACGTCTCGACGTTCGCCGGTCTTGACGTTTTTGATTTTGACGCCCGTGACGAAATCGCTCCCGATGATCTCCTCCGGCACACAATCCCACACGAATTCGATTTTCGGCTCGGCAAACGCCCTGGCTTGCAATAAACCCGCCGCGCGGAGGCGGTCGCGCCGGTGAATCACGATGACTTTACTTGCAAAGTGCGTCAGAAAAAGAGCCTCCTGAATGGCCGTGTCGCCCCCGCCCACCACGACGACTCGGCGGTCGCGATAGAAGGGGCCGTCGCAAGTCGCGCAATAAGAGACGCCTCGGCCGGAAAACTCGGCCTCCCCGGGAATGCCCAGGCTTTTCCACATGGCTCCGGTGGCGATGATGACGCTTAAGGCCTTGACGGACCGATCTCCGATCGCCACTTCCCACAAGACAGGGGATTCAGACGCCTTTTTCACGGCGGTGACGTCGCGAGGGACGATTTCCAAACCGAATTTCAAAGCCTGTTTTTTAAAAAGTTGCATGAGGTCATATCCGCTGACGCCATCGGGAATGCCTGGGTAGTTCTCGATCATATCGGTGATGGTGATTTGGCTTACCGTGGCGGCTCCCTCGATCAAAAGCGTTTTGAGCGCGGCCCGCGCGGCGTAAATTCCGGCGGTGTATCCAGCCGGACCTCCCCCGACAATGACGATCTCGTAATCATACGGCGGCAAAGATCCCTCGGTCATGCGTGTTGCTCCAAGACATTTGATGCGGGAATTTTAATCAGGAAGAGCCGATTTTGTAAAGGTTAAAATTGATTATTTTCAGGCGATGCCGGAAAACCCGGCGTATTGGTCCGCGGATGGGTCCATCGATTTGCCGTACGTGTCGAGGCCTCGAAATTGAAAGACGATGTGTTTCGGGTCGATGGTGGCGTCGACGGCGGTGTTTTGCGAAATCCAGAAATAAACGGTGGCGATATTTTTACTTGAATCGTACGTCACATAAGCGGGTTTCGGCGCAATGAACGCTTCTGTGCGGGTCGGAGGCAGACCGCCGTTGTAGAGGCCGCCGCTGGCTTGAAGCGTCGCGCGAGAAATACTCCAATGATCTGGGTTGATGACCGACTTTTCGTCCATGTCCTTGGAAAAAGCAAAACTCATCGAAAAAAGCTTTTTGCCGCCCGGTCGATCCAGCGCGGACTCGGGTCCATCCAGCGATGAAACGGCCGTTTTCGGCCCCAGGGAGGTCGGAAAGCCACTGGGACTTTGGACAAAAAGGAACCTCGGTTTCTTCGCCGACGTGATGTAAAGCTCGAGCTCGGTGGTTTTCGATGAATTTTTGGCTTTGAGCATGTCCATTTGGCCTTCCGCCTGGGTGAAATCGCCCATATCGGCGTAAGTCTTTCCAAGTTCGATATACGCGATTTCAAAGTTCCGGTTGATGCCGATGGCCTTTTTCAATTGAGCAATCGCTTCGTCATAGCTCCCGGCGGCCCGGGCGACCTGCCCCAAGCCGTAAAACCCCGCGGCGCTGGATGGCGTAAGCTGGGTCACTTTCAGAAATTGCTCGTTGGCTTTGGAGAGTTCACCAGCCTTGAGATAGGATTGCCCCAGGGTGTAACGTGCCTCCGCGTCTTGGCCGTCTAATTTGACGGCGGTTTCATAAGCCTTGAGCGCTTCATCTTGTTGATCTTCCTGGAGATAGACGTCGCCGAGGGCGCGATGAAACTCCGCGCGGTTGGGGTAGATTCGAATCGCTTCCTGAAAGACTTTAATGGCTTTTTCGGGTTTTTCCTGCTTGAGATAGGTCAGTCCCATGTAATGATACGATTTGGCTGAATTTTCGGAAAAAGGGGACAGCGCGGCGGCTTGTTTGAAGGCCGTGATCGCCTGGTCGTATTTGCCGGCGTTGTAAAAATCGATGCCTTGGCCTAAAACCGTTCCGGATCGCGCGTCGAGATTCGCCTGCGTGTTGGCGATGGTCGAGCCGAAAAGCGCGTCGATGGACGAATTTGATATCCCGTATTCGATCATGGAAACCCCTGATTCTTTTTCCTTGGTTTTCCTATCGGCCGAAGGAAGGAAAGACTTGAGGTCGATCATCCAAGCTTCGGCGGGCCGGATCCGGACGCGTCGCGAATGGACGGGCCGACCCTTTCAAAGACGTTCGCTCCTGGGGATGAACGATGTCGTTTTTTGACCGCCGTTTTTGTCTCCCCTCCAACCTTTTAAAAAATCGATGAAATTCAGATTTTTTCTAGGCTCGCTAAAGTTTTGTCATCCCTTTCCGATAATACTTTCGAATCGAATGACACTCGGGTCGAAAAGGAGGTGGGCAAACCCAGGCCGGTCACAAGAAATGAATCGCCGAAAGCCATCGGCAAAAAAACCCGGCAAGAAATGCCGGATCATTAAACCTAGAAAAGGAGAAAAAAATTATGGCTATCAACGACGTATCCTTAACCTCTGGTATGAGGTCAAACCTTCTTGCACTGCAAGACACCGTCAATCTTTTAAACCGTACCCAAAGCCGTCTGGCCACGGGCAAAAAGGTCAACACCGCCATCGACAACCCCGTCTCTTATTTCGCTTCTCAGGCTCTGACCTCCCGCGCGTCCATCATCGACAGTTTGAAGGACGCGATGGGCCAGGCCGTCTCGACGATCAACGCGGCCGACAAGGGCATTACCGCCATCACGTCCATGATCGAGCAGGCCAAAGGTATCGCGCAGGCGGCCTTGAGCGCCGATCAAAGCAGCGGCGCCTCGACAGCGACCCTGACCATCGCCAGCGGCGTCACCGCAGGTCAGACCGTCACCTTGGGCGGCCAGACCTTCACCGCGACGACGGCGGCCACCGATACCAATAACTTCTACGTGGACGGCTCCGCCAACAGCGACGCTCTGGCTCTTTCCGAGGCGATTAACAACAACACCACTTTGGCGGCAGCGGGCTACAGTGCGTCCGTAAGCGGCAATGTCATTACGGTTTCCCGAGTCGTCGCCGGTGTGCCGACCAATGTCGCGGCGACTGACTTCGGTGGGACCGCCGTGGGGGCAACCGTTGAGGCCGCGACCGTCGCGGGCACCACGGAACTGTCCAGTTTGCAGGATCAATACAACACGCTTCGGACTCAGATGAGCGAACTGGCCGAAGACTCGGGCTACAAAGGCAAGAATTTGCTTTCGGCGACATCGAGCCTGAGAACCATGGTCGTCAAGTTTGAAGGCACCACCCTGACCGTCAACGGTTTTGACGCCACGGCATCCGGCTTGGGCATTACCGCTGCCACATGGACGGTCGGCGGGACAACGGCCATTGACGCCGACCTGGTGCGGTTGGACAACGCTTTGAGCACCATGCGCCAGAAATCGTCGGAAATGTCGGGGAACCTGAGCATCATCACCGTTCGTCAGAATTTCTCGACGAACATGATCAACACCTTGACGGAAGGGTCGGATAAGCTGACGCTTGCCGATACCAACGAAGAAGGCGCGAACATGTTGATGCTGCAGACCCGTCAGTCCTTGAGCACGACCGCTTTGAGTCTGTCGGCGCAAGCGGCGCAGTCGGTTCTGAGATTGTTCCAGTAGTAGGCATATACCCGGGCGTCAGGCGGGAAGGAAGAACTTCTCCCCGCCTGATCCCTTAGGGGTAAAACGATGATCATCTACAACAATAACCCGTATCAGGGACTGCAGAATGCGATGCGCCCTGGCGGTTTGAAAGCTTCCAGCAGCGATCACGCACAGGTGACGCTTCCAGGCCGTGTTCAAACCATCGGAGACGCTCAAGCGGACGCCGTGGACCGGTTGTTGATTCAAATCACGGAGAGAATCAACACGCTGCAGAGGAATCTGGACTTGACGCTGGTTCATTATCCGCCCT
>CAZPTW010000138.1:0-7657 GCA_964589235.1 uncultured Smithella sp.
GAAAGGACAATATTTTGAACGTCCGGCTTTTTGCCCGGCGCCAGGCCTTTAAATTCCAGCTTGACGGAAATCTTCTCCCTTGCCCCCTCCGGCCGGAAGTCCGCAAAGCATTTGAGCGCGCCGGTGTGTGAGCTTTTATCGCGCAGCGTCAGCGCCCCCGCGCCGAAATGCGCGATCATCAGATTTTGCGCGCCTTTCATGGCCGCCTGCAGCAACGCCTCAACCGCGCCGGATTCGAGCGGCGTCACAAAATCCAGGTCTTCCGAAAAGCGGCTTCCCCCATAGCACCAGCGCAGCGCCGTGCCGCCCTGAAAAATCAGATGGCGGCTATCTTTTTGCTGATAGAGCTGCTGCAGAAAAATCAACTGCGCAATTTCCGCGCGGCGGATATAGGTTTCACGGTAATTCTTCATAATCGATTACGTTATAATACATATTTGTATATTAATGTAAACAATTATCCTTTCAAGCCGCCGGTTCAACCCTGACGATCTCCCAGGCGTTGCCGGTCTTGCGGACGGTGACGCGGGCTTTGACCGGTTTCTTTCTTTCGAAGAGATTCTTATGTAACCCCTCCACAACAGCCGCCTTAAGGTTTTCTCTGTTGCCTTTTCCCGCAAGCGAAGCCCCCGGCTTCCCCTGCATCTGCGCCGATATTTTCCCCGCCCCTCCGGCGTCATAGGATACTTGAGCGTTATCCCAAACGTCTTCGACGGGAGGGGGCGGAATGAAAGAGGTTGATTCCAAAGATCCTGATGGCTCGCCCTTTGTCAAAAGATTGCTTCGAACAGCATCTGCCTTCTCTCTTTGTTTTTCTTTCAATTGATCAAATTCGGCGGCTAGTTTTTCATCCACCTTCCCTAAACAAACCCAGCCGAAGGGTTGAAGCTGCATTTTATTCCAGTCTTTTTTCCGTTCAGCCGCCAGCCAGAACGTACCCGCACCTTTATTAGAAAAGGTCGTGCGACCTTTACCACCCATGATTTTGATGTCTCTATATCCTTCAATAGTTACGGATTCAGCTCCGCTATGGCGCCCAATTCTCATGGGATAATGTTCGCCCCCCATCTGTAGCTTCGCCTCCGGCAAACCCGCTTGAGAAAGCTCTTTTTCTTCGCGTTGTTTTTCTTTCGAATAAAAAAAGGCCGCGCTTTTCAAAACAGCCGGAATCGACAAAGGCATTTGGATGCCTGTTTCTCTGGACGGCGGTTGTTCAACTTTCAACGTCCCGACAAACACGGCACCCGGTTCGATAATTTCCAATATTTGATAAGGCCCTCGAGCAGCAAATTTTGACTCTTTTTTCTTTTCATTGACGGCATAGACAATTCGTTTGTCGAAACAAACCGGCAGGAAATCGGAAACTTTGACCATCCGGAATGGATCGTTTCCCGGATCGGTGAACTTCAGCAGCTTTTTCTCCAAATGGCTTGCCGCTCCTTTATCCCTAGAATTGTAATCGACACGTCCAGCTGTTTTCGCCAACGCATTGAGACAGGCGGTCCTTAACGCCCCCTTAACGGCGCTGCCGGGAATGTAAGGCTCATTTGTATTTTCCAGAAACGCTGTTCGCATAACTGTGAACTGATTGATTTCTTGCTGTATTTTCTTAACATCATCGCTCTTCATCGCGAGATTTTCTCGGTAGTGTTCAATAAATCCGCTGCAAAGGGCTACGGGATAACCTCCCACCTTTTTGCCGCGCATGAATTTATTTAATTTCAGAAGAGATTGGATGGTACCTTCGCGGCAAATATCCGAAAATTCCTTCTTATCCTTTTCAGATAAGCGCGAAATAAAATCGATAGGATCGAATGAAATCAGAACCTTTTGATCCTCGTCAACGACAAAGGAAACAGGCTCGTAAACTTCATCACACCCGATATGCAGCGGCGTTTGAGTTTTAATGAAGAAAAGATTCTCTTGCATCATGACTTTTTCTCCCATTTCAATGGCAAATAAAAAGCGTATCCCTGCGACACGGTGTTTGGCTCGCTTTTGGAAAGTGCCTGCAAGGCTTTGCCCAGATAAGGCTTGTGGAATTGCTCTTTGGAAACCGGAAACAATATCGCGCCTTCGTCCGCCATGATGACAGGATTCTTGAAAGGATTTTCGCCTGTCGCCAGTGTGTCACCATGTTTCCCAAAGCGTGTAAAAGGTGTGAAATAAAAATCTTCGTAATATTCTGCTATCGGCACGCTAGGGGCAAGTGTATAGCAGGCATTGGCATCCTCACATCTTGGTATTGATTTTTCAAAGCAATCCTCGACCATAAAGCGGCCGTAGCCTATCGAGCTGTCACGCCCATAACCCGACGCGCCGATTCTTTCCAACGCCTTCCGGACAAGGTCTTTGTCGGTTGCCTCTTCCTCAACAAGTACAAAAAGGGCAAGCCGCGTTTCCGGAAAAAACCAGGTTGCGGATACATTGTATGGTGCAAACATCCCCTCACCGGTTGTCATGGTTTCACGGTTGACGGTATTGTGGGCTTGCAAATAATTCACATCGATTTCTTGTTTCATTGACAAAGGGACGTCGGATTTTTCCCAATCGGGAAACATTTGTTTGAAAAGACCATCATTATTCACCAGGTTCTTTTCCGAAAACGTCATAGAGAGGTTTTCGGCAAGAAGCAGCCAGCGCCGAGCGGCATTCTTTTTTCGTTCTTCAAATATCTCGCGCTTGCTTTTCCCTTCGCTTGAAAACAGCCATTCCAACGGCACATCCGGTCTTTTGACCGCATAGCGCATCGCTCCCTTTTCCAGACGGAAACACACGGAGGAAAACACCGCGAAGGGCTTTTGCGGATATTGCTTGATCCAGTGTTCAAACCCGCCTTCTAGAAGCGTTCCATCGTATCGGCATTGCCAGCAGAAATGGCCGAAAAGCGTGTCTCCCCGAAGCGTTGTTCCAAATGGGGAAAAAGGCTTTAAAACATATTCATATAGCTTCAAGGCGCACCCCCTTTTTCATTCCGTTGCTTTGAGTTCGTCAAACTTTGTCTGAATCGTCTTGTCATCAAACTGAAATTCAATTCTTCCGTAACCTCGGCTGCCGCTTCCCCCAATGGCATCCATTTCAAGAAGCTTTAAACCCAAAAGCAGATAATCCAGCAACGGTCCTTCTTCCTGGCCGAGAACTTTGAGTGTGACAGTAAAGTCGAACTTCGCACCGGCAACAACTCTCTCAATAAACCGAGGATCGCGCGCCGTGCCTTTGATCCGATCAATGGCGTTTTCTGATTTCACCTCAAAAATACTCCACCGGTTTTTGACGGCTTCGCTTTTCCAATCGGCATTCAACGGGCAATCCGCAAAGGATACGCGCGTGGGTCCAATATCTAGTTTCGCGGCAATTTCAGCATCCCCGCCGCCTGTTCCAAATATCTTCAGAATTATTTTCGCCTCTTCTTTTTTATCGGCTGGCACATTCTCCAAGTGGCTCGCCGCTAATGGAGCGCCTTTGCTTATACCAACCAACCCGCTTTTCAGCTCAAGCAAGCTTCTGACCTTGCCTTTCAAAGACGAACCAGGAATATATGGGTCTTGTGTGTGAGGATGACGAACGACAGGACTATCCGTGCCGCCAATGCGCATTTCCGTATCGCCTGCACCAATGTGCATGCCACTTTTCAAAACGATTTGCCCTTTGATTTTTTCAATTTTTATCAGTTGCATAAGCGTCTCTCCTATTCGTACTGTTTGTAGAAGCCCATGAAAGCTTCGAAGAAGTTGCAGAAAACGTCCAAATCTTCAGGTTTTTCAATCTGCGAAACGCAAACGTTCATCATATCCAGAAATTCTTTCGTCACTAGCTTCCTGCCATAGGCGTAAGTTGTTTTCGCGATCAACATATTGACGAACGGAAAAACGGTATCCCAATCGTTCGTCTTGTTTTTGACATCGCTGTTGAGGCGCACCACCTCGTCATAAAATTTTCTGATCTGCGTGCGCTTGTTCTGCTCCAATTTCGTCTTTCCGTCTTTCGTGGTGACCTGACCCGCTTTCGCCACCTCGCCTGCCGCTTTTTGCGCAAAGCCCGAAAACAATACCGGATTGATCGCTTTTTTCGAACCATCCTTGTAAAATTCAATCTTCATCATCCACGCCTCCTTTAGCGATTATTGTAAATGACGTCCCAAAGAGCGATGCGTAGCCGCCCTCCGAAATCCTTAAGCCATTTCGCCGCTTGGCCAAATTCCTCCTGCACCTTGCGGCGCTCTTCTGCGTTGTCTATCGCTTTCCCGATATTTCTGGAGATTTGATAGCTGAAATACGCGGGCCATTTTAAGTAATTCATATCCTCCAAACGCACGACTTGTTTATGGAGAATTCTTTTTTCCATCTCGGCCATCTCTATGAAATCATTCAGGCGATAGATGGTGGCGCTGTTTATAACCCCTGAATCTCGCCATGAAGAGAGACGATCACGAATCCTCCGGAGTATTACAAAGTCCGTCCAAGTAACCGTTTCGCCGAAGACACTGATTTTGTCACCTCTTTTCCCGCTTGCCTCATCAGTCTTTTTTGCCGCTTCCAACGCTGCTTCAGCGCTTTCGGCAAATTTAGACAGGGGAACATTCGGCTTGTTCAGCGAAAAACCGGCGGAAAAATGAACTTCAGGATTTTCACAAGTGTAGTAACCAAACCGTTCGCGCAATAATTCGGCCAAATCCAACATGGCGTTCCATGGGCCGATCAGAAACAAGTCGTCACCGCCCGCAAACACGGTGTAAACATCCCGTAAGCGTTCATCGCTGACAAGCAAATACGGAAGATAAACGGAAAAAAAGAAATGCAACTGTCGGCTCAATGTCGCAATTCTACTCAAGGTCAAATCTTTCTCCTTTAAACCGCACGCCATCAAAAGTCCTAACTGGTCGACGTCGGCCTTGAGAATGCCAAGCGCTTGAATGCCAAGGTACTTCACATCTTTTTTTTCCGTTCGCTTTATATTCATTGCCTTTGCGGCAATGTGAGAAAAAGTCTTTATGTCGCCCTTGTCAATTTGATTGATGAGTTCTTCTTTTGTGCGCTCGCTCCTTTTACTCTCAATAATCCGCGTGTCGTCCATGTCGTCATCCCGATAAACGGGAACATAGCCGCCAATAAACCGTACACTGACTTCCTTATCGAGCTTTCCGGATGGATCAATGGAAATGTCCCAATACTTATACAGCTGACCCGAACGGGCCATATCTTTCAGATCGCCGCCGATGAAAGCCACCTGATATTCGTCAAAAATTGGTTCCAACAATTTTGCGTCACCGAAAATTTCGGCGTCTTTTGACACTATGGCAATACGCGGATTCCTGACCAGTTGAGCCCCTAAGAAAATATGATCGCGGCAACCCGGGCATATCGCCCGCTCTGCTTTACTTTTTTCAGATGCTTTTCTGTCTGCCGGTCGTTTACCGCAGCAAGAACAAATCGGCGGCGTCAGCGTGTTGTCGAACGAGTCAAGATAATCCTTTACAACGCCCAGTTTGTCAGGCGTAACTTTCTGAAATTTACGTTTGGCCATGGCTTTGCCGAGCTTGTCCCACAATAAAGGAAACTTTCCCTCAACAAAGTCATTCGCTGATGCTGTCACTATGGATATTCCGATGGCGCTTTGCCCGAAGGTTTTGGCAATCAGCCAATCGTTGACCTGCCGTTCGGCTTCCGCGACGGCTTGACGCACTTCAATCGTGTTTGGCGCGATTATTGTAAATTTTCCGGCAGCATTCAGAAGAACGGATGTCGACGGCAAATCGATTCGCCTACAAATCAGATCGGCGACAAGTTCGCAATATAAAGAGACGGCAAAAGACCGGCCGCGTAGCAGTTTAGCGCGACTCTTCGCATTTTCACCGCCGTCGCTGAAAATGAAATCCTGAATGCCATAAAAATCACCGCCTACAATCAGAAACTTTTCTATAGACGAATCACAGACAGCTTCAACATTGAGCGTGCTGGTTGTTCTGTGGTACAGATATATAGCCGCCGAAAGCGCAGACACCGCCCGAGCGTGATCGTAAAGGGAAACATCCGGCACAACTTTACCCGCTCGCGCCGCAGGAATCATGGATGTATAAATTAAAAGAAGGCTGTCTAAATGATCCAGCCACAAGGAGAGGCTGAGATCCTTGTGCAGAAGTTTTTCCAGCGCATAGATAAACTCGTCGAAGAGGCTCTTATATTCGGTTTTAGCCCGCTCATCGGTGATTGCTTCTTTCGCTTTTTGAATGGGAAAAATATTAAGCGGACTCAATTCTTTTAACGGATAAAACCACTCCGATTTTTTCTTATCTCCAACCAACAGATCCTCAAACAATGGTTTTAGCCTCGTCTGGCGGTAATTCTGATAAGCTATAGCCCGATTGTAAATCTCAAAATTGCTTCGATCCCAGCCGCTGCTCAATCGGTCGGCCGTAGCGATAACCCACTTCAATGCGCTATCCGGCTTATGATGTCCGGCCGCAAGACTTACAAACGGCTCGTCAAGACCCCAGCTTGGCTTGCTCAAGTCACGAGGCAACAACTTTTCGATATGATCAACAAAGGCGGCCGTATAGACAACATGTTCGTGTGTAAACCGGTCGTCATAAAAAGGCTGGTAGAGCTGGCGGTGATTGTTGATAAATTCCGGATCGGCAATCATGCCTTCCTGCGAAAATTTCCCGATATCATGCAGCAGCCCGGCCAACGCCACTTTCAATACTGTGTCATCCATAAAAAACCTCCCTCGCTTTCTTGGTTCGCGTGCAGTGTAGCAAAGTCCTTTTTATTTTCTCCAGCGCGGCAACGTTGCCGCGGTTATTCAACCAGCGGGTAATTGTACACAGGCACTACCCGTTTCCATGTCTTCATGCTTTTTTGCGCGGTTCACTCCGAAAAGTTGGGCTTTTTATCGGATTCTACTACGAACTTTCCAGCCATTACACATAAGCGTCGATATTCATTGTCATATCATTCAACCAGCCTGATTTTTTCCCTCTCCAGGCCGATGCCGTAGCGCGTGTCGGGTTTTTTGCCTGTGGCTTGCACGGCCAGTTGCCCAGCCGCCTGCGCGCCGAAAGCCCGCGCGATGTCCTGCCGGATTTTGCTGACATAGGAGCGGAGCTCTTCGATTTCCAGGGCGCAGATGCCTTTGTTTTCGGTGACCCCGCCAAACTTTTTATATAGCTCTGTAATATCCTTTTGCGCCTCGCTGATTTTTTCATAGTCGAGATAACACGCCTCGCAGCCAGCGCACCCGGCGCGCACCAGACGGCAGGCAAGCTTCCGGCCCGCGAAAAAAGCGTATAGAGCAAGCCGAGAGGGCATCATGGACAGTTCTTTCTTTTTGTAGATGATCTTTCCCTTGTTCAGATCGATGGTCAGAGGCTCTTCCTTCTCGCGGATCAGGTGGCGCAAAAGCCGCGCCGGGGGCTGCACCCGGCCGGTTGCGGGATCGGAAACGGCCTCTCTCAAGGGGATAAAAGGAATCGGCACCAGGGTGACGGACGCGGACGCCGTGTCGCTCAATACTTTCCCGCCCCGGTTGTCCGTCATCTCCAGCATAGCGGGTTTCGCTGGCGGGTAGTAGAAGTCGGGGTGGTTTTCAAACTCCGGCGAAACGAGCACATGGTAAATGCGGTCTTGCGCCCGGCCGTAAAGCTGCGCGGCGGTCATGA
>CAZPTW010000139.1:0-7636 GCA_964589235.1 uncultured Smithella sp.
GCCGGAGGTACTTTGATTTCCTCGCAAAATCACCATGGCGTGAGGCGGTGAATGGAGGTGGAATTGTCCCCCACGCAGATGAAATCCATGAATCGATATCTTTCCTTGAAAAAAAAACCCTCATGGGAGGGGCCCTGGGGAATTGAGGTAAAAAATCGAGCCCGTATAAAATTGGGCAAGCGGCAATAAAAATCGCTCTTGACACACGAGCGTGGTGACTCTATAGGACGGTAACGTATCACGGTGATTCATCATTATTCGCAACGGAAAAATCAGGACATGACCTCTAACCCTTGTCGATAGGGATCTCGGGCTTGTCTGCATTTTTTCCGAATTTACTCCTAGGGAGGTTTTTATGAAAGAAAAGATGAAGATTGTGTGGGTTGTGACCGTCGTTGTTTTAATGGTACTGATGGCCTTCGGCGCTTGGGCGACGGATCCAGACAAAAAACCGGCAACTCCGAAAAAACAAGCCCAACAGGAAAAAATGAAGGCATGCAGCGCGGAGGCCAAGGCCAAGGGGCTCAAGGGGGACGAACGTAAAAAGTTTATGAGCGAGTGCCTCAAGAAGAGTTCCGAGGACTCGGGGGCTTCAACGCCCGCTACAGAATCCAAGACGACCCAACAGGAAAAAATGAAAGCGTGCAACGCCGAGGCCAAAACCAAAGGCCTCAAAGGAGATGAACGCAAAAAATTCATGAGCGAATGCCTCAAGGCCGCGCCCTGATATTCATGCCGATGTGACAAAGTCCATGGAGAAAAAACCGGTCCGTGCCGAACAGTGACCGGTTTTTTTTATCGCCGTTTTAGCTCAACTGTCGACAGTGTGTTTAACGGCCGATCACTTATTTTTCCCTTTTGCCTTCCCTTTGCCACGGCTTGATGTGTTGTAAAGATCGTCTCCGTTCTTGAGGGCGTGAAATTCCGGTGAGCCAGGTTTGATGCCGAGGCCTTTGGCCACAACGCCCCATCCGCGGCCTTTCCGCGCTTGATATTGCGTGATGATGTCCTCCATCGGCTTGCCCGACATTTCTGCCAGTCTCAGGGCGATATAGGCATCCGAAGGTTGGGGAAAGTGAGTGAGCACTGTATGGATTTGAGCGTCACCGACATGGAAACGTAACGCGATTTTTGCGCGGAATTCAGATGGATTGGTTTGTGCCCGGATGTTGAAATCCTGTATCCAAGCAAAGTCGCCTGCCCACAGTGTCAAGGGCGTCAAAAAAAACAAAAGAGTGGCGGACAACAAGATTCTCTGCTTCATATTTCCTCCTTCTGATTTTGTCCTTGTGCAACGTCTATCCGTCGTTCTGGGCCCATCATCATGTGTGTCGTCCTGACGATCGCAACATCCCGGTGGAAAAAAAAAGCGGAAAATTCACGGCCGCAGGCGTCTTCCGGTTCGGGGATTCAATAGCGAGGCCGCGGGTAGGGGCGCCAGGGGTAATAATAGGATGGATAGGGCATCCAGAAGTACCAAGGATCGTAGTAGGCAGAGGTGTTCTCCCACGTCTCCCACAAGTGAAGCGCGCGAGGTTCGATCACCGGATAGACATAGAGGTGTTCACCGATCAATCGGTTTTCTTTCCCTTTGATGGTCCCCACGACCGTAATTTCACGATGTTGTCCGTAAATCGCCGGATCGAGAAAGCCTGGGGAAAAAATGATGAAACGTCCTGCCGACCGATCGAGATCTTTGGGGCGTTTTTGAAAGTCGAGTTCGGTTTGTCTGACGATGATCAGGGTGTGTTGGGGTTTTGTGATGGTTTCAACGATCACACCGCCCCAAATGACGCTTTCCCCCCTGAAGTGTTCCGGGGATTGCAACACATCTTGGAACGCGATGTCTTTTTTGATGTCCTGCATCGTTTGCTGCGGAAAAGGCGTACAGGAAACCGTCCATATTACAAGAAGGTAGATCAAAAATTTCAATTTCATTTAAAAACCTACTCCTACGCTGCCGCCCAGGCCACCGCCTCGGCCTCCTCCAAATCCACCGATGCCGATTTGAAATCGAGGCGAGCGGTCTTCATCCGGCGCCCAGAGATAATGTTCACGAGCGGAAAGGACCGGATAAGTGTAATTCATCTCATTGAGCGGGCGGACGGCCTTGCCTTCCACGTCTCCCGCCACAGTCATTGTTCTACCGACGGCATAAATAGATGGGTCGAGAAACCCTTTGAAACGAACAAAAAAACGTCCACCTGATTGATCTGTCCTCGTCGGTCGCAGTTGACGATCGAGAGGTTTTTCTAAAAATTCGATCCATGTTTCGTCCGTTTTCGGCGTTGTTGCGATAATCTGTCCGCCGAGAAGGACCACCTTGCCTTTCATCGCGTCGGGATCCTTTTGAATGGCTGAAAACGAAACGCTTTTGTCCACGGCGTTCATGGTTGTCTGAGAGATGATGGAAGCGCAAGCACAGAGAAGCGCTGATAAAAAGGCCGTCATCACGATTTTTTTATTCATGTTTGACCTCTCTTTCCAATGGAGACGGGATGCTTTCCGAGGCAAAAAGGGCGAATCCTTGCTCAACCCATCGTGCCTTAAGCGTATTCCTTACCACAAAAAAGTCAAGGGCGTATTTTGGGCTTGGTTCAAGTGGCCGAGTCGGTGACACTTGGTTCAGGCGTCGAGCTTTGGTTTATTCCGAAGATGAAAAAGAAGGCAGTATCATCTTGACAGGCTACCATGAAAAAATATAAAAATTAAAATGTAGGAAAGAACTGGAAGAGCACAACGCATTTTGGGGGTGGAGCATCGCATGTTTGAGATATCTCAGCAGGTCATTTTCGAAACGATTGACGGTGAAACGATGATTGTTCGGCTGGACAGCGGCAATTATTACAGCATGAATCCGACCGGCGGCCAGATATGGGCGTTGATTGAACAAGGGGCTTCGAAAGATCAAATCACCTCAGCTTTTTCTGAAGCTTACGGTGTCGAAAAAACGAGCCTGGAAGAACCGATAGAGACGTTCCTGAAGTATCTGATTGTGGAGGAGCTCATTGTTCCCAAAGGGACCTTATCGCAAGCGGGGATCGGCAATCGACCAACCGCAGTGGAACGTCTGACGGATTTATTCGATCCGCCGCTTCTTTCAAAATATTCCGACATGCAAGAATTGCTCATCCTCGACCCCATTCATGATGTGAGCGATGCGGGTTGGCCCAATCCCAAGCCGGACGTAGACCGTCATGACTGAAAGAGGTATCGGGCAGGAACCGTCCGCAACAATCGAGGCAAAGGAAAGTCAAGGACTTCTCGACGCGTATTTCGATACTGCGCGAAAGCTTTTCGGATCGCTCCACTTTCCGAATGATGCGCCCGTCAGAAGGTATTTCTCCTTGTGTGGCAAGACCATCGAGCTTGTTTTCGCGAATGAAAAGTTGCTCGCGTCCATCACACCGGCGTTGGAGCATCTGACGGCCTTCGCCGTGGAAAACCCCGCGCTGAAAATCTACATTTGGGATGATGAGACAACCGGTACCGTCATGCCCGCCCCCCCTTGGGCAGGTTATGGTGTTCAGAAACAAGACGGCCGTCTCGAGGGAGTCTACACCAGACGAGGCGATGTCCGCGGATTTCAGAGCAGCCGAATCAAAGCCGCCTATAACTGGTCGGCAAACGCCTTGAGTATGTATGATGCAAGCGAGGCACAGGCCCTCTACTGGACAAGGGATGCAAGAGCGTTGCCCGCCTATGAGACGAGCGCGCCGCTTCGGAATATCCTGAACTGGTGGGCTCAGGAATTCGATTATCATTTTGTGCATGGGGCGGCGGTCGGTACCGAGCGAGGGGGGGTGATTCTCGCAGGAAAGGGGGGATCGGGCAAGTCGACGGCGGCGTTGGCCTGTCTGAGCTCGGGGCTCCTTTATGCAAGTGACGACTATTGCCTTGTTGGTGACAATCCCAACCCTGCGGTGTACAGCCTTTTTTCTTCCGCGAAGCTCGATCCCGGGAATTTTTTTAGGATGGATCATATCGCGCCGGCGCGGGTCAGGAACGGAAACCCGCATGACGATAAGGATGTCTTTTTCCTCTATCCGCAATTTGCCGGGCAGATCACTTCAGCTTTCCCCCTGCGGGCGATTTTGTTGCCCCGAATCACGGGGCGGCGGGATTCGGGGTTGAGTCCCGCATCGTGGATCGACGGCGTCAAGGCCTTGACCATCAGCACGATGTGCCAGTTTCCCGGCACGGGGAAAAAAGCGGTGGAGATGATCAAGCGCCTTGCCGAAGCGCTTCCCTGTTATCATTTGGACTTTGGAACGGATTTGGCCCAAGTGCCGACGCTGATTCTGCATCTCCTCGAAAAAAGCAAGGATGAATAACCATGAAGATGATCATGCTCAGCCCTTTCACACCCTATCCGCCGGATTCGGGCGGACGGATTCGCCAGTGGGAATTCATTAAATGTTTGGGCAAGCGTCACGATCTCACGTTGGTCTTTTTTATCAACAGGGGAGAGGAAAAAATGCTCCAAGGGGCATTTGACGGGATCTGCTCGCGGGTCGAGACGGTGACGCATGCCGGGGATGTCGATCTGTCCGGGCCTCAATCTCTGCCTTGGCCGATGCGTGCCTACGGAGTGGACGCTATGAAGAAATTACTTTCGGACCTCTCCGCCGATCGCTATGATCTCCTGTTGATCGATTTTATTTACATGGCTCAGCATCGATTTCTTTTCGATATACCGGCCGTTCTCCATGAGCACAATATCGAATCGTCCCTCTATAAACAATACGCCGAACTGCCCAATGTCAAGGATATGGAGATTTTCGGTCTCCACAAAGAGGCCCTTTTCTGGAAGGCGACCTGGATGCTCATGCGCCAGTACGAAAACAAGATTTGGCCTGCTTTCGATCTTCGGCTGACCGTCAGCCGGCTCGACCAGATGGAGATGGAATCGCGCTGTCCGGATGGAAAAACCATCGTGGCCGAAAACGGCGTCAGCACGCAAGGCATCCGGCTTTTGCCGGCGAGTCGGTCGAAAAAAATCTTGTTTGTCGGCACGATGAATTATTTCCCCAATGTGGATGGGGCGCTTTTCATGGTTCAGTCCATTATGCCGCTTGTGTGGCAACGCGATCCCGATATCCGGTTGTGCATCGCGGGAAGAGAAATCCCACGCCATATTCGGGAGTTCGGGGCGGATTCCCGAATCGAGATCGTGTCTGATTTTCCGGATATTCATGATATTGCCGCCGGATGTTGCCTGTCGGTGGTTCCACTGCGGTTGGGTGGTGGCACACGCATCAAGATTCTAGAAGCGTTTGCTTTGGGACTTCCGGTGGTCTCCACCGCAAAAGGATGCGAGGGCCTTGCCATTGAAGACGGGCGGCATCTGATCGTCCGCGATGAACCGGACGCCTTTGCCGAAGCGGTTGCCTTGTTGGCGAATGATCCGCAACTGGCCGATTCCCTCCGGGGAAACGGTCGAAGGCTGGTGGAGGAGCGGTATGATTGGCAAAAAATCTTCGAAGCGGCTGAAGAACAAATGGTGAGATTGGTTCAAGCGTGAGCGCGTGCGCCGAAAAAAGGGTGGTACACTTCGCCGAGTCTGAAACCGGTGCTTTGGAATATCGTCGTTACCCCCGTCGAAATCGGTGAAGGTGTTCCGCTGACGACCGATTGGTCGATTCGCAGATGCCTTGCCTGAGGTTTCTGCCGTTTCAGGAAAAACATGATGGGGGTCGACGCCGTGCCCGCAGAATACCAATTTGGATTAGTTGGTTCAATCGTCCTGAGAAACATGAAGGAGCGCGACGAGGTGACCCGTCGGTCGCGGAGGCATGGCAGAAGGTGACCACCCATCCTGGAGTCGCTCGGCGCTTGCGTGCGGGTGATGTTCGGAATCTCATATCGGTCGACCATGGGGTGCCGTGGAAAGAACCTCACATGCGTTGAGGCGATTTTTGACGAAATCGAGCCGCTGGACAAGGCCGAAAGGAAAAACATGGTATGAGTGAGATGGAATCCATCAGCGTCGTCATTCCCGTTTTTAATGGAGAACGTTATCTCGCCGATGCCGTCCAGAGTGTTCTGGCGCAGGAATATCCAAAAATGGAAATCATTGTGGTGGATGACGGATCGACGGATCAAACCGCCCGTGTCTTGCATTCATTCGAACAAATACGTTACGTTTATCAGCCCAACCAAGGGGCCGCGGCCGCGCGCAATCATGGCGTTCGCCTCTCAACCGGGCAGTGGCTCGCCTTTTTGGACGCAGATGATCTTTGGACGCAAAACAAGGTGACCATTCAGGCCGGGATACTACGGAGTGATCCCGCGTTGGATATGGCTTTCGGGTATGTCGAGCAATTCTTCAGCCCGGAGCACGCAGAGTTCCTGAAAGATAGAATCCAATTTGTCCAAGGGCCTATGCCCGGCTATGTTCCAGGCGCCATGCTTGTCCGAAAAGAGTCCTTTCTGAAGGTGGGATTCTTCAATGAAGGCTATAAGATCGGGGAATTTATCGATTGGTACACGCGCGCCCTCGACATCGGGCTTCAAAGCCGTCTTGTCCGGGAGGTGATCTTGAAAAGACGAATTCATGATGCCAACACCGGTATTCGGGAGAGAGATTCCCGCAAGGACTATCTGCGCGTGCTGAAGGCGTCGTTGGACCGGCGAAGAAGAAACGAGAAGCAAGAAGAAAAGACAGGACCATGACCTCCGACAACGAAGGCTACTTCTGGCCGACGGCCGAGCAGGAATATCTTCTCAAAGCGGTTCTCCTCAAAGGGCAGGCGGCCCTTTCCGCGTGGAAAAGCTGGGCGGCCATCGTCGATTTTGATCGACTGGATGCCGGCTCCCAGCGCCTATTGCCGCTTCTCTACAAAAATCTCGTGGAACAAGAAGTGAGACATCCGGTCATCGAAGTGTATAAGGGATTTTACCGGATGGCCTGGTATAAGAACCATCTTTTATGTCATCGCCTTATCGGCGTTTTGCGGCTGTTTAAGCGTCATGGTATTTCGGCTCTCCTTTTGAAAGGGGTCGCTTTGATTTCCCTTTACTACCAGGATTGGGCCCTGCGGCCGATGAATGATTTCGATTTGCTGGTGGATCGTGACCAGGCGCTCAGAGCCATCGATCTTTTATGTCGGCATGGCTGGTCCCTACTTGAAGCGACGCCCGCGGCGTCGGATCTTCAGGCCCGTCATGCCTGCACGCTCGTCGACGCGACCGGGATTGAACTGGACCTTCACTGGCGGGTCATGCACGAATCAGGGCGCTTCGAGGATGATGACTTTTTCAAAGACGCGGCGATGCGCATCGATTTCAACGGAATGTCCGTTTCCGTTTTGTCCTCGACGGATCAGCTTTTCCACGTGCTTGTCCACGGCGTGCGCTGGAATCCCATCGCGCCGCTGCGCTGGGTGCCGGACGCCATGATGATTTTACGCCAAGACGGTGTGAAAATAGATTGGCAGCGATTCCTGCGGGAAGCGAGGAACAGACGCCTTGTCGCCCCCCTGAAGAAATCCCTGATATATCTCGCCGATGAATTCGCCGCCCCGATCCCGGTGGAGATCATGACAACCCTTCGACCATGGAAACCGTCTGTCGAGGAACGCCTGGAACATTGGATGAACAGCAGGCCCCGCGGACTTTTGCGGGATACGCTGTA
>CAZPTW010000140.1:0-7600 GCA_964589235.1 uncultured Smithella sp.
GCCGAAGAAATGAAAACCAACCACGACCTCAGAGCGAAATATCTGGAGGCGTAAATCAGTCGTTCACTCAGATCGCCTCTGGTTTGAATCCTCTTAAGAAAGCGCTTTTCTCAAAAAAAGCGCTTTCTTTTTTCCGTCGTTTCAGGAAAGCGTTCCTCCGAAATTTTTTCCCGACCGACTCTTTGACGTCGGATTTTTTTACGACACATCAAAGAAGACATAAACATGAATTATATTCAGCAATTGCTCGCACAAATGGGCATAAATCCGCACGAAAGAGATTGGCGGGATAAGGATCACTTGTCAACATCTTTGACAACACCTTCTTCACAGGCACAGATATTTTACAATGTATTACATTTCGTAAAAATTATTATTTAATAAATACAAATAATTATTATAATACACCGCAAATATTTGTTGTAATGGGCACGCTTAATGCTAAAAATGTAATACATTTTAAGGCCCCATCACACCCGGAAATATCCCCAGGGATTCTATGCGTCCCTGAGAGCTTCATGAGGGATTTTGGGAGAGAAGAAGGCAGCCATGCAAAATGAACCTGAAAAAAACACAGGGAGGTCAAAAAATGAAGGTGTTGATTCATGAAGATCGAACGGAAGGAATGGATTTTCTTTTGGGAATGATGATCAAACGCGGCTACAAGGCACGTTGGGCGAAAACAGGCCCTGAAATAATGGACATGCTGTCGGATGATGAGGTGAACATCGTCCTCACCAACGGAAGCTATGAAGAGCTGAACGGGGATCAACACGAACGCATCAAAGCCTCTTGCGTTTTCATGATTGATATCGCCCAACATTTTGACCGCACGACGACTGTTATGGCAGATATGCAATTGCAAAAACCATTCGCCATTTCAGAACTCTGGCGGGCGCTCGACGCCAACGCAAAAAGAAACTAACAAGACGCCATGAACAAAGAAAGCATTATCTGCTTCCGAACCAGCAGGTCTTTGCATGATTCATTGGTCAGGGCCGCGAAAAAAGACCGGCGTTCTTTATCGGCCTTCATCGAAACGATTCTGATCCATTCAATGCAAAAGAAGAAAGCTCTCGAGAAAGCCGGCTTTGAAAGACGACGGCATTCGAGGAAACCTCTGACTGTTCCGGCGGTGATTCATCCCGCAAATCGAGGACAAATGACGTTAGGGATCATCGAGGAGATATCTTTAGGCGGTGTCGGATTTATCCTGCCTAAGGATCATCTCCATCCTTTTTCCATCGACGCGCCCAACATGCGATTCGAAATCGTCTTCAATCTTCCCCCCGAAACAAAACCGATAAGACTTGTATGCGAAACCATGAGGGCTGTCGACACCGAAAACGGCCTTAGGATTGGGGCCTTGTTTGTCGACGCCGACTTCAAAAGCTACCAGGGCGTTCAGGCCTATTTGATGTAATCTTGAGCGGCTCATTGCCTCCTTCCGGTCAGTCCGACTCAAGGGGATCGCCCCCCCTGAAACATTCCGATACCCTTCTGGATGCAATTGTGATAATATAACTCCGTTTTTCATCCTCTGATACTGTAAGGATTGATCGCCCCGGCGTTCTCGATTCTCCTCATGCGACGTCAATGATTCTTTTCCAAACATTGTGGTTCAATGCCACAATTCATCAAACAAGGAGCGAGGTATGGGAAAAATCAAAGTTTACAAATTCAAAGGATCATCCGGATCAAAAGATCAGACCCACACATCTTCCGGATATGCTCCCATGGAATTCATCGCCAAAAATCGTTTTGAAGCGCTCAAGGACACCGAAAAAGAAATCGATGAATCCATGCTGAACGGGAATGGCCTGTACTACCCGCAAGGGAAAGGCTGAATCAGGCATGATCCAAGCGGACACAAATGAAACATCCATTGCTCAACTGTCATGTGTTTGGAGATTCTGGTCATATCCGTCGGTAAAACCGCTGTAACGCGCGCCCGCGCCGTGTTCAAAGCTCGATTGGAGTCATTTTGAAGACATGACTGGATCACGCGGTGAAGGAAACGCCTGCCCGGATGGCAATCCGCGCCCCCGCTTGACGCAAAGTCGTGAGGTGGACGGGAGGAAAAACTCTCAAGGAGGGGACGACGATTGTTTATCGGATGGAGCGAGTTGACCTGATTGCTCTGCATGGGTTATTGTTTCGGGAACCGCAAGGGGGTATTCGGTGCAACCATCAACACACCTTTTCACAACCTCTCAAAACGTATGACCGGATCATGACATCTTCTTGATAGAACACGCCGGCCGCCCACGGCTGACAGCCGCAACATCGTCGAGGATGTCACACGCCTTCTCGCGGCGAAATGACAGAAAAAGAGAAAGAAAGGCCACCCCTTTCGGTTGAAATCGCCATGCGGAAACAAACCGGGCGAATTCTTTCTGTGTCTTATGTCTTTTCCTTTCGATAGCTGCCGGGCGTCGTTCCTGTCCAGATTTTAAATGCATGGTAAAAATTCGCTACATTCTGATAGCCAAGATCTGTTGCAATTTTTTCTATCGTCATGCTCGTTGAAGTGAGGAGGTCGAAAGCTTTCTTTTTCCGGATTTCATTGGAAAGATTTTTATAGGACACACCTTCGGCAGACAGGCGGCGACGCAGCGTCCGGCTCGACATGTTGAGCCTGCGAGCCAGTTTATCGAAACGCAAAGGCTCGATATGGGGATACAACAGTTCCTGTTGAATTTTGTCCAGGGTGGACCTTTGCTCATGAAGGCGTGCATAGGCCAGTTTGCATTCTTTTTCATAGGCCTCTCTCGCCAGAGCGTTTGCCATGGGCAAGCGACTCGTCAGATAATTTTTATCGAAAAAAAACATCATGCTGTCCGCGTTGAATGAAACCGGACAATTGAAGAAATCCCGATACGTTTTGACGTACTCAGGCCGTGGATAAGGCAATGTAACGCCTTTGAGGACGAAGGGGGCGCCGGTCGTATTGCAGCATAAGGTATAAGCGGAGGCCAGATCTCTTTCATAGAGAAAACGCCTAAGGTCCCCGAAATCAACCAATTCTTTGCAGCGAATGACGGCGAAATCGCCTCTGACGGTCAGTTCGTATTGACAATAGGTTTGAGTCAAATCGATATATTTGAACATCGTGCGGAATCCATCCAGGCATGTTTCACAAAACATAACCGGGATGGCGACTCTGCTCATGACACTGACATTGTGCAGTCTGCCGATTTCCAACCCGAGCTTGGGATCTGGAATGATGCAAACCGCTCTCCTGAAGATTTTCAGTTCTTCCTCGGGCGTGATATAGATTTCCGGATCAACCAGATCGGTGTCTTGAATACCGCTGCCATCCAGGAACGCCTCTGCCGGAATATTGAACTTCTTTGCGTACTCGACAATGATTCTTACGCTGTGGATGGACCGCCTCAATTGCAGGCGGTCTGTTGACTTCAGATAAATCCTGCTGAGATCTTCAGGTCGTTTCATAAGCAAGAATCCATGTGCGACACGATGAGTCCTTGAACGACGAATCCTGGATCCGCCCTTACGGAAATCGGGCGGATCAATGGAAGCAGTTTCTTCATCAACCAACGAATCTGTGATACATATCGTATTATATACGACGTCTTCATTCAATAGAGAATATGATCATGGGCCATAATGATTGTGATCATCGGCCAGCGGAAAGCGTTCATAATGTCGCAAACGAGGCTCGGCAAGTCTGTGAAAGAATCCACCCTTGGATGAACCGATTGATGTCCTCTAAAAAATACTTCTAAAGAAGTACCATCTCTCCGACCATAATCTACCCTTGCGACCGCAACTCACAAATGATTTGGCCCCCTGCAATATTGTTTTGAGTCCACCTGCCTGCTATTGAATCATAAACAAAATGCATGACGTTCTCTTTGAAATGCCTGAGGATGAAACGAATGTAACATCCGCTGCTTTTCTGACATGTTCAATCAAAATGAAAGGCGGATTGGTCCCGGAGAGACCCGAGCATTCAATGGACAGAAAAAGATTTCTTCAAGGTAAAGGACAAGACGGCATATGGTAACAAACCATAAGTGGAGCTATCTTAGCGATCCCCCCGTACAAGGAGCCCCCTTTGACATCATTCTGGATGAAGACAAGTGTATCGGTTGCGGTATTTGCGTCAAACAATGCCCCGCCCAGACCATCGAAATGGTGTATCGTGAGCCATCGGTTCATCAGGAACCGGCTTGTCAGCATCAATGCCCGGCTGGCGTCGATGTGCGGCGTTACCTCCATCTAATCAGCACGGGTGGTGGGTTTGAAGACGCCTGGAAGATCATTACGGAGACCAATCCTCTGCCGGCCATCACCGGGAGGGTTTGTCCACACCCCTGTGAGTCAAGTTGCAACAGAAATGAAATCGATGACTCGGTTGGGATCAACGACATCGAACGGTTTATCGGTGACTATGGCATAGAAAAAAAAATGCGCTTTCGGCGAAATCTTCCTCCTTCCGGCAACAAAGTCGCCGTCATCGGGTCTGGACCTTCTGGATTATCCTGCGCTTATCATTTATCCATCGGTGGACATTCCGTTGTCATATTTGAATCCCGCCCCAAACCCGGTGGAATGCTCCGCTATGCCATCCCCGCCTATCGTCTTCCCAAATCCGTTCTGGACGAAGAAATCCAGAGAATCATCGATCTGGGTGTTGAAATTCGCTTAAACGAGAAGATAGGCCAGACACTCCCTCTTGAAATCCTCCGGAAAAATTTCAACGCGGTTTATGTGGCTATTGGCTGCCAGAAGGCAGTCAAGCTGGGCATCGAAGGGGAAGAGGATCCACTTGTCCATTCCGGACTTGGCTTCCTAAACAATGTTGCGCAAGGGGCCTCACAGGCTTGCGGAAAAAACGTCATGGTCATCGGCGGCGGCAACACGGCCATCGACACAGCCCGCCTGCTGAGAAGACTAGGCGCCGATGTCACCATCCTTTACCGGCGGACAGAAGCAGACATGCCTGCTTTGAGGTCAGAAGTGGACCGGGCGCGAGAAGAAGGTATCAACATGCAGTTTCTCTGCACCCCGAAAGGTGTCATCAGGAAAGAAAATTCCCTTCTCATCACCTGCATGAAAATGAAACCGGGTGAACCGGATGGTTCGGGAAGAGCACTGCCCATCGCTGTCAAAGGCAGTGAATTCACTGTGGAGGTGGATGTTCTGATTTCAGCGACGGGACAGATCATTGATAAAAAAGGATTTGAAATTTTGATGAACGGGAAAGGATTCATCGACGCCGACGCCAATGGCGTCACTGGAATCCAAGGTTTATTCGCAGGTGGGGATGCCGTCTCCGGACCTTCGACCGTCAGCGCGGCCATCGGCGCCGGACGCGTGGCAGCGGAAGCGATTGACGCATTTCTCAAAGGCAAACAACTTGAACGAAGCCATAAGCTGGAAATTTCATACAGAGGCATGCCATTTGGTGAACACAATAAAATTCTGAGCAACCGCTCTTCCTTCCGACCCGTCATCGAACGATTCGAGTGCATCGACACGGAGGTTCACCTCTCACTTCAAAGCCATCAAGTTCTCGCGGAAGCAAAACGGTGCCTCCGCTGCGGCCTTTCAAAATCATCGTTTGTCGGCATGCCGTATTTCGGAAAAATCTGTCTGGCCTGCCGCAACTGCGAAGCCGTCTGCCCGCAGCAGGCCCTTCGCTTTCCCCATTACTATGCCGTCGAAAAAGGCCGTTGGCGTTATGAATTCGATTACCCCAAGAAACCGGGCGATGGTTATCCCAACCCTTTTCAATCAGCTGAAGTCCCGGAATTCAGCGCCATAGAATCTCTATTGACGGAGACGGAAAAGGTGATTTACCGACGTCGGTCCACTCGCATCTATAAACCAGATCAGATTCCCGACCCTATGATCCACCGGATTCTGGAGGCTGGACGTTTTGCCCCTTCAGCAGGAAATTGCCAGGGATGGAAATTCACGGTGCTTCAGGATCGGTCTTTGATGGATGAAATCAGCGAAGGAACAAGAAAATTCCTCCATACTTTTTCAAAGCTCTACCAAGGCAAGAGCCTCTCCCGCACGCTGTTGAAAAAAATGCTGGCCGTCCTGAAGCCCGGCGGCATCGACCAGCGTCCCATGTTGGCCATACAGGCCCTGATCACCCCCAAATTCGGGAAAGAGCCGCTCAGCGTTTTCTTCAACGCCCCGACGGCCATTTTGATTCTTGGTCATACGCAATACATCTCGGATATGGCCTTCGGAACCGGCGTGTGCGGCCAGAACATCGTCCTGGCGGCGCATGCCTTGGGGTTAGGAACATGTTATGTCGGTTTTGCAACATCCGCCCTGAATATGGATCCGAGAATGAAGAAATTCAAGAAGCGACTGGGGATTGTCTGGCCTTATGAGACCGTAGCGGAAATCATTGCCGTGGGCTATCCGGCGGTTGTGACAGACCGCGTTGTCGAAAGAGAGTTTCCCAGGATCGTCTGGGTCAAATGATTAAATTGGAAACACGTTTCCGTGAACATGAGAAAGGAGAATCATCATGGATCATATCTTCATCATCGGCGTCGGAATGATTCGCTTCGGAAAATATCCGGACAAAACCGTTCAAACAATGGCGCATGAAGCCGTTGAACTGGCTCTGCAGGATGCGGGACTCGCCAAAGAAGACATGGAAGCCGTGTTTTTCGCCAATACTTTCTGGGGGATGTTCGACAACCAACATTCCATACGAGGTGAAGTGGTCATGAGAAACATGGGGGTTGGCGGCATTCCGGTCACAAACGTTGAAAACGCATGTGCCGGTGGATCGACGGCGTTGCACATGGCATACACGGGAATTAAGGCGGAAATGTACGACATCGCTTTGGTTGTGGGCTCGGAAAAGATAACAAATCCGAACAAAGCTCTGTCGCTGGGCGCCTACGCCTCATGCATGGATGTGGGCAACTTTGAAAAACACATTCATCACATCATGGAACTGGGAAAAACCTTTACGGTAAAGCTCCCGGAAAATCATTCCGCCCCTGGAGAAGGTCGAAGTATCTTTATGGACGCCTACGCACTGGGCGCCCGCTGGCATATGAGTCGCTTCAATTCCACACAGCATCAGCTGGCTGTGATCTGCTCCAAAAATCATTTTCATGGTTCTCTCAATCCTCTCTCTCAATATCAACATCGGATGACTGTGGCGGAGGTCATCGCAGACAAAGCTGTCGCCTATCCTTTGACAAGAGCCATGTGCGCCCCCGTCGGTGATGGAGCGGCAGCGGCCGTTGTCTGCTCGGAAAGATACCTGAAAAAACTGGTCAACGCCCACCCGGTCAGGATCCGAGCTTCGATTCTCGGCAGCGGCGCCGACCGGGATATCGACGCGCCGGATATCGGAGAGCGCTTGGCCAGGAAGGCTTATGATGCTGCGGGAGTCGGCCCTGAAGACATCGACCTGGCGGAACTTCATGACGCCACATCCTGGGGGGAACTCCACCAGACGGAATCCATGGGATTTTGTCCCATAGGGGAAGGCGGTCCGTTTGCGGAATCCGGGGCGACAAGGTTGGGGGGAAGATTACCCATCAACACCAGCGGCGGCCTGGAGTGCAAAGGCCACCCCATCGGGGCGTCC
>CAZPTW010000141.1:0-7586 GCA_964589235.1 uncultured Smithella sp.
CGAGACAATGCTTCAGTTTAGAGGGAGCGCCGTTGTATCCGCTGGCCAGAATGCGTCGATCGCGCACCAACGCGGCGCCGACCGCCCGTCGACGGCACGTGCTGCGACGTGAAACCAGTTCGACGATATCCAGAAAATACTCATCCCAGCCGGGACGGTCGCTTTTGTTGTCTTTTTGGTCCTGTGACGGCGCGCTATTTTTCGTCATGTCTCATCACTTCCCTGAAGCCGCCGCCCATGCGCCCCTTTTTACTCCCCCTTCGCCTTCGTCCGGTGCGGATAAAGAGGAAATTGGTCGCAAAGCGCTTTGACTTTTTCCGCCACGGCTTTGATCATTCGATCGTCATGAATATGGTTGATGACGTCGGCAATCCATGTGGCGATCTGCCGCATTTCATTTTCCTTCATGCCGCGCGTCGTCAAAGCCGGCGTGCCGATGCGGATGCCGCTGGTCACCATCGGTCCGAGTTGATCGAAAGGAATGCCGTTTTTATTCACGGTGATGGCCGCGCGATCCAGAGCCTCCTGCGCGTCTTTGCCGGTAACCCCTTTGGAAGTCAGGTCCACCAACATCAAATGATTGTCCGTTCCGCCGGAAACCAGTCGGAAGCCTTCCTCCTTCAGCTGCTGGGCCATGGCCTGGGCGTTTTTAACAATCTGTTCTTGATAGGTTTTGAACTCCGGCGCCAAAGCCTCTTTGAGGGCCACGGCTTTGGCGGCGATGATATGCATAAGCGGCCCGCCCTGCATTCCCGGGAAAACACGACTGTTGAGCCCCTTGATATAGGGTTCCTTGCACATAATCAAACCGCCGCGCGGTCCACGCAACGTTTTATGGGTCGTCGTCGTCACGTATTCACAGACGGGAACCGGCGAGGGATGCAGGCCGACGGCCACCAACCCCGCAATATGCGCGATATCCGCCATGATCACCGCGCCGACTTCATCGGCCACGACCCGAAATTTCTCAAAATCGATCGTCCGAGGATAGGCGCTGGCGCCGACCACGATCATCTTGGGTTTGTTTTCCCGCGCGATTTTCGCCAATTCGTCGTAATCGATGGTTTCCGTGTCGCGGTTGACCCCATACGGGACAATGTTATAAAACTTTCCGGAAAAATTGGCGGGCGAACCGTGCGACAAATGGCCGCCGTGCGATAAATTCATCCCCAAAACGGTATCACCGGGTGAACAGGCCGCAAAATAAACCGCCATATTGGCCTGGGTGCCGGAATGGGGCTGAACATTGGCTTCTTCGCAGCCGAAGAGTCGCTTGCAGCGTTCAATCGCCAGACTTTCCGCAATATCCACAAATTCGCATCCGCCGTAATAACGCTTACCGGGATACCCTTCGGCGTACTTGTTGGTCATGATGCATCCCTGGGCTTCCAAGACCGCTTCACTGACAAAATTTTCCGAAGCGATGAGCTCCAATTTCCCCGCCTGCCTTTGGGTTTCCCGTTGGATGGCAGAAGCGACTTCCGGATCGACTTTTTCCAAAAATGACATTGAAAGAAAACTCCTTAAAAAACTTTATTCTCGATAGGTTTTGAACGCCAACACGGCGTTGACGCCGCCGAATCCGAAACTGTTGGACAGGGCGGTCGAGATTTTTCGATGACGGGCCGTATGCGGCACCAAATCCAAATCGCATTCCTCATCGGGGGCGTCCAAATTGATGGTCGGCGGAACAATGCCTTCTTCAAGGGCCTTGAGGGTGAAGATCGCCTCCACGGCGCCTGTCCCCCCGAGCATATGGCCGGTCATCGATTTGGTCGAACTGATCAATAATTTCTTGGCATGCTCACCGAAGAGACGCTTGATCGCCTGCATTTCGTAGAGATCGTTCAGTGGCGTGGAGGTCCCATGGGCGTTGATGTAATCGACATCCGAAATCTGAATCCCGGCGTCTTGGATCGCCACGCGCATGCTTCGTTCGGCGCCCTCATGTCCGGGCGGAGGGGCGGCCAGATGATAGGCGTCTGAGGTGGTTCCGTACCCGATGATTTCCCCGTAAATTTTCGCGCCGCGTTTCTTGGCGAAGGACAGCTCTTCCAGAATCAAAACCCCACAGCCTTCGGCGATGACAAATCCATTTCGTCCCTTATCGAACGGGCGGCTGGCCTTTTGCGGTTCATCATTGAGGGTCGACAAGGCCCGCATGGCACAAAACCCGGCGACCCCCAGCGGCGTGATCGCGGCTTCAACGCCGCCCGCGATCATGACGTCGGCTTCTCCGTAGGCGATCGTCCTGTAGCAGTCGCCGACAGCCGATGTTCCGGCCGCGCAAGCGGTCACCGTGCAAGTGATCGGACCTTTGGCCCCGAAGCGAATGGAAACATGACCGGAGGCTAAATTGGCCAAGATGGCCGGAACGGCGAAAGGCGATATTTTCCGAGGCCCGGATTGCATAAGCGTTCTGACCTCTTCCTCGAAGGTCTGCACCCCACCGATGGCGGAGCCGATAATGACCCCGACCCGTTCGGCGATCTCCGGGGTGATCGCCAGCCCCGCGTCATCGATCGCCATCTGCGACGCCGCTAGGGCGTAAATGACGAACGGGTCGTAGTGACGGATTTCTTTCTTATCGACATAGTTTGTTGGATCAAAATCTTTGATCTCACCCGCGATTCTTGATGCAAACGCCGACGCATCGAAACGGGTGATCGGACCGATGCCGGATTTTCCGGCAATGGCGCCGGCCCATGATTCCGCGACGGAATTCCCAAGCGGCGTCAGGGCGCCGAGGCCTGTGACAACGACACGCCTTTTCATGATGGTTGATCCTGATGGTCTAAAAAAAATTAATTAATGCCTTTGGCCTTGAGAAATTCAATGACGTCTTTGATGGTGCGGATTTTTTCCAGCTCTTCGTCGGCAATTTCCACACCGAATGCTTCTTCCATCTCCATGATCAGCTCGACGAGGTCCAAAGAATCGGCTCCAAGATCATCAATAAAAGACGCTTCAAGCTTGCACTGTTCCTGAGTTACGTCCAACTGTTCCATTACCAGTTTAATGACCCTCTCTTCTAATGTCATGAAATTCCTCCTCCAGTCCTAAATTAGACTCAATCTAAGTGTTACAAAACGGTCATCTTAATACCTGTTTTTTGAAAAAAAATCCTTACATTTTTAATGTGGACGTGCCCCGGCATTCCCAGGCGGTTCACGCAGTCTTGTGTCTTTTCGAAATGTTCATGCCGGAAATTCGTCAGGTTTCGAGCCTTGGCCCTGGAAGCGCCACACCTCTCCCCGTCCGATGACCGTTACCATAGAGAAGGGTCGCTTGACCAAGATCAATCACATGGATGTTTAGGAAAGTTTTTCCGCCGGGATCACTTCTCTGCCCTTGTAGGTTCCGCAATTGGGGCAGACGCGGTGCGGCAGTTTCGGTTCACTGCACTGCGGGCAAATCGATAACGAAGATGGCTTCAGAAAGTCGTGAGCCCTTCTCATGTTGCGTCTCGTTTTGGAATGTCGTTTAACTGGATTTGGCATGGTAATCGATCCTCTTCATTTATTAATATTAATTTTTCACTCGAAAATTTTTCAAAACCGCCAGACGTTCATCGACGTCCTCCAAGCGGCAATGGCATGACCCTCTGTTCAAATTCGTCCCGCAGCGCGGGCACAACCCCTTACAATCCTCCGAGCAAAGCACCTTGATCGGCACCTGTAATACAATCTGTTCGCAAATCAAAGGCGACAAGTCGATAAAATCACCTCGATAATAACCCGTTTCGAGTTCAGCGGCCGAAAGTTCGATTTCTTCTTCGAACTCTTCTTTATCCGGCACCAACGTATAGGCAAAATCGCCTCCCACGGAGAGCGTGGCAGGCTCCAGGCAGCGACTGCATTCCTGCCGGATGGCGGCTTCGAGACGGCCCCGGATATACACGGTCGCCCCCGACCGGGTGATCAAACAGTCCACTTCGGCCGTGACCAGGGAGAATTCGGGCAACTCCGATCCGGCAAAACAATGTTCGAACCAAGACGGCCCCTCCGAAAACTTGAGTCTCAGTCCCTCTTCCGGAAGAATGCCCGGATTGATTTTCAAAGAGTCAGACATTTAAAAAAACTGCCTTTTTTAGTTTCGCTTGCCGCGCTAAGCGCGCAAGTAAATTACAAATGATGCCGGTTGTCAAGCATATTTTACGAATATCGGGCAAAAGGCGCTTGACAAAAAGACAGCCCCAACCCTATAAAACGGCAAAAATTCAAGGAACACCCTATGACCTCTAAAATCCGCACCCGTTTCGCTCCCTCTCCAACTGGATACCTCCACATCGGAGGAGCTCGAACGGCTCTATTTAATTGGCTTTATGCCCGCCACAACGGTGGCGCGTTCATTTTGAGAATCGAAGACACGGACCAGCAACGCTCCACGGACGAATCCACAAAGGCTATTCTCGACGCCATGACCTGGATGGGCCTCAATTGGGATGAAGGCCCCTTTTTTCAGGCCGAACGGGTGGATTTGCACCGTCAAATGGTTCAAAAGTTACTCGACGAAGGCAAGGCCTACGTCTGCACCTGCACGCCAGAAGAACTTGAAAGCAAAAGAAAACAAGCTCTTGCCGCTGGAAAAAAGCCGAAATACGACGGCACATGTCGGAACAAAGGCCTGAAAAAATCCCAAGGTTCCGTCGTCCGGTTTCGCGGCACTGAAACGGGTGTCACCATCGTGGAAGACTTAATCAAAGGAAACATCAGCTTCAATAACGAGGAGCTTGACGATTTGATCATCGAACGCGGCGATGGTTACCCGACGTATAATTTTGCGGTCGTCGTCGACGACGCCCTGATGAATATCACGCACGTCATCCGAGGCGATGACCATGTCAACAACACGCCGCGCCAAATTCTGATCTACGAGGCCCTTGGTTTTGAAGTTCCCAAATTTGCTCATGTTCCGATGATTTTGGGATCCGATAAGACACGGCTGAGCAAACGGCACGGCGCCACCTCCGTCATGGCTTATAAGGACATGGGGTATCTGCCCGAGGCGCTGGTGAATTACCTGGTGAGCCTGGGCTGGTCCCACGGGGATCAGGAAATTTTTTCCATGCGAGAACTGATTGATTATTTCGGACTGGACAATGTGGGAAAATCGCCGGCTGTCTTCAATCCGGAGAAACTGCTTTGGCTCAACGCCCATTATATAAAGGATACCCCTCCTGAACGCCTTGTTGACGACATGAAAGGATTCTGGCCTGTCGACACAGCCTCCGTCGATAAGGCTTTCGCGCAAAAAGTCATCGCCGACCTTCAACCACGCGCCAAAACCCTCGTTGAATTGGGCCAGGCGGCGGATTTCTATTTCACCGATCAGGTCCAATATGAGGAGCAGGCCGCATCGAAATTTTTAACGAAGGAGATCGCCGGTCATTTCAAGGTGATGGCGGAGAACCTGCCATCCATGAGCGCCTTCCATAAAGAAGATATCGAAGAATTCCTCAAAACATTTATCGAAAAAGCCGGTATCAAATTCAAGGTTTTAGCCCAACCGCTGCGCGTGGCGCTCACGGGAAAAACCGTAAGCCCAGGGATCGACGAAGTCATGGCCACCTTGGGCAAAGAACGGGTCGTCAAAAGGATTCAAGACGCGTTGACCTTCATTGAAAAGCGTTCGTAGAACCTTTTCGTCATACCCGTCAAGTCCCCTTCGCTGACGCCGGAGAAGATGCGCGGCAGTTTGAACTTGACAATTTCTTGCGCATTGACTAGGAATGGCCCTCGACACGGCCGTTTTTTGGAAATACCGCGCAGCCCCATTTGATTTTTCCAGGCGGCCGAAACGTTTGCCAATCCATCACGGTCCCATCGTCTAGCGGTTAGGACGCTGGCCTCTCACGCCGGTAACCGGGGTTCGAATCCCCGTGGGACTACCAAACACCTCATGTAATTTCAAGAAAATAGAAGCTTATATTTTCATGTTCCGGCGATGAAAGATGTCGTTTTCAGGCAGCATAGGCAACTTTTGGCTGCTTGAAATCATTGCGAACATGCGCCGTTCTTTTATGTATAACGACGGGCTCGACTTGACAGTTTGGCAGGAAGGGTGGTCGGTCACCTCCTGGATTGTGTCGAGGCAATCAAAGACGAAGTCTTTTGGGGGATGGCGTATAAATTTGCGGCTTATGGACAGGCCCAAGCCTCGAATGAATGACGGAAGATCGGGACTTTCATCTCTTCCGGTGGCGTTTGAGGTGTTTGGCAGCGCCAGGGATTAGAAACTTATAAAAACGTTTAACACCGTTAGAAGAGAAAGCGGCCAATGAAGGCCTTGTCTATACGGAAGCGCAATTTGCGTCATTGGAAAGCGTCAAGTGTGAGAGAGAATGTTCACCCGATGAAATCAAAACAATGCATCCGGCGTCTTTGATCAGCCAGGACATCTCTTATGTTGGTCACTCAAAAGCGTCGGGAGAATCTATCAACAGACGGTTGTGGAGACTTATTCATCAGTCGTGTTTGCCAAAGCCTATACAGCCAGGGTTCCTGTCATGGGGACTGACGCTTTGAACGACAAGATTCTTCTGTTCTTCGAGCAACAGGCTATCCCCATTTTACAAGGTTTGACAGATCGTGGAACCGAACTTTGTGGACCGCCGGACAAGCCCCCTATGAGCTTTCTTTGCAGATCAATAAGATCGATCATACAAGGAAGTCCCAAAGACCAAAGGAATTGTGAGCGGTTTCACCGGACAATTTTAAATGAGTTTCATCAGGTTGTGAAACCGATCTGGATGCGTATATGAATCGCCGCAACTCTGAACGAACTCATCTGGGAAAGCGCTGTCAGGCCAAAACGCGAAGACAGAGTCTTGCTGACGGCAAACGTCTTTTTTACTCGGAAAAATTTGAACGACTCCATGGCGGCTAAACCCGCAAACAATCCTGGGAAGCTTGCCAAAGTCAACCCAATTGAATCTCAGGATCCTTGATGTCCTACCTTTGCGTCGTTCAACTCCTCATTTCCTACCTTCCGGTAGGATTGAACTTCCGCCCCTTACCATTTGAAAATGATTGGATACGGCAATATTCTCCCTAACTTCTTGTTCTAGCTCACTTTTAAAAATACCGACGCTTCACCACCCATGCTGGCATGTTCCTTGAGATAGTAAAGGGCAAACAAGCGCGAACAAGCGAAAGGAGACTATCGATGAGAAAAATTGCAATTTACGGCAAAGGCGGCATTGGAAAATCCACCACGACGCAAAATACGGTGGCCGCTCTGGCTGAATCCGGCAAGAAAGTCATGGTGGTCGGGTGCGACCCGAAGGCGGACTCCACCCGACTGCTCCTGGGAGGTCTCTCTCAGAAAACGGTGCTCGATACGCTGCGCTCCGAGGGTGAAGACCTCGATCTGGAAGACATCGTTCGTCAGGGTTTCGAACACACCCGCTGCGTGGAATCGGGAGGGCCCGAGCCGGGTGTCGGCTGCGCGGGCCGTGGCATTATCACCTCCATCAATCTCTTGGAACAGTTGGGCGCATATTCCGACACGATCGGCCTGGACTATGTTTTCTACGACGTCTTAGGCGACGTGGTGTGCGCCGGGTTTGCCATGCCCATTCGCGA
>CAZPTW010000142.1:0-7581 GCA_964589235.1 uncultured Smithella sp.
AGGTGGAGGGGGCCTACAGCCTGGTGATGTTGACGAAAAACAAGATCATCGCCGCCCGTGACCCGCGCGGTTTCCGGCCGCTGGCGCTGGGTCGGCTCAATGGAAGCTGGGTGGTGGCTTCCGAAACCTGCGCGTTCGATCTCGTCGGCGCCGAATATGTCCGTGATGTCGAACCAGGAGAAATTCTGATGATTGACGCAGACGGGGTCAAGAGCCTGAAACCTTTTCCCGTCATGAAACATTGCCATTGTATTTTTGAACTTATTTACTTCGCCCGTCCCGACAGCCAGATCTTTGGCCGGAATGTTTACTTGTGCCGCAAACGTCTGGGCCATGAAATGGCGCGCGAATACCATCCGGATGTGGATTTGGTCATGCCGTTTCCCGACTCCGGCACCTACGCGGCGATCGGCTACGCGGAAGAAAGCGGCAAGCCTTTTGAAATGGGAATGATCCGCAATCACTACGTGGGGCGTACCTTTATCCAGCCGACGCAGCCGATGCGCGACTTCGCCGTCCGCGTGAAACTCAACCCGGTCAAACCGCTCCTCGAGGGCAAGAGAATTCTGATCATCGAGGATTCCATCATCCGCGGCACCACCAGCCGCAATCGCGTGAAAAATCTTTTAGGCATCGGCATCAAGGAAATTCACATGGCCATCAGCTGCCCGCCCACCATGTTTCCCTGCCCTTACGGCATCGACTTTTCTTCCAAAGGCGAATTGATCGCCGCCAGAAAAGAAAACGAAAAAGCCATTGCGGAGTTTATCGGTTTGACTTCTCTTCATTACCTGACGGTCGACGGTATGGTCCGCGCCACCGGCATGCCGAGGGAGTGTTTCTGCCTGGCCTGTTATACCGGCGACTATCCCATCGCCCCGCCGGAAAAAATCGACAAGTTCTGCATGGAACTGAAATAATCCCGAATGATATGCCAAATTTCAGCTTTGGCAAACCGTAACGTTGTGTTATGATTCAGCCGCCTCGATATCTGTGAGAGGATGAATCACTATGAAAAGCACATTCAGGGCCGCTCTGATCATGCTTTTTTTGATCGTTTGGGTTTCCAGCGTCTTTGCGCAGGAAAAGATGAGCGTCGCCGTCTTGGATTTTGTCGGGAAAAATGTGTCCCAAGAGGATGCGCAAATCCTTGCGGAATTTTTTCGCAGCAACCTCATCAAAACCGGAGCGTTTGATGTTCTGGACCGCCATCACCTCCAAAAAATTCTCGATGAGCAGCATTTTCAGGGAAGTGGGACGACCGATGTCAAAAATGCAGTCCAGATCGGGCGCCTCGCGAATACTCAGGCTGTGTTTGTCGGGACGTATTCCAGGCTCGATACGCTTTTCGCCCTCAACATCGAAATGATCAACGTTCAAACCGGTAAAATTGAAAAGTCGCTGAACCGTTCCGTCGACAACCCGAAGCCCAAAGACAAGTTGGATTTGGCCCGATATCTGGCCTACAGCTTGATTGGTTTCGGCGTCGGATACGAACTTTTCTGGAACGGCAACCGGGTGGGCTTTGAACCGGAATGGAGCCGGGAAGAGGCCGAGCGGAATCTTGCGTGGAATCGCAAGACGTATCCCGGCAAGAAAGTGGACGGGTATTTCAACGGTCAGAAGATGCCTTGAGCCGGGCATCAAACCTTCGTCGCGACGACGACCGATTCCCCAAGGGGTTCCATATGCCCGTCATTGGATGGGAGTGCTCTTATGGGCAACCCTTTTGCTTGGAGGATGCGATATGCAAAACCGGTTTCTTTATTTCCCAAACGATGAAAAACCGACGGAGGCGATGCTGACACAGGCGGGTTTCGCTTTCTGGCAGAAGACCGATTCGGATTACCGGGGATTGATCGCCGGTGAAAATGTGGCCGCGCCGCGAGGCACCATGGTGCTTTTCCACGGAAATGGCGGAACGGCTTTCGATCGGGGGTTCTACATGGAGCCGATTCAAAACTTGGGGTTTCGGCTGATTTTAGCCGAGTATCCCAAATATGGCGCGCGGCCCGGTAAGGTTGGGGAGAAGGCGTTTGTGGCGGATGCGCTGGAAACGGTCAAATTGGCGCACCGACAATTCGGTGATCCGGTTTATCTTATCGGCGAATCGCTCGGATGCGGCGTGGCGGCCGCTGTCGCCAAAAAATCCACGATTCCCATCGCCGGGATCATTTTGATCACGCCTTGGGATACGCTGGCGCTTGTGGCCAAATCGCTCTTTCGTTTTCTTCCGGTCGAGCTCGTCTTGACGGACAAGTACGACAGCATCGAGAATCTGAACGATTTTCCGAAGAATATTTCCGTGGTCGCCGCGGAACATGACGAAATTCTTCCCATCCGCCATGCCTATAATCTCTTTGATCATCTCCCGGACGGCCGGAAGAAAATGTGGGTTGTCTCGGGAGCCCGACACAACGACTGGCCGTTTTATGCCGATGAATCTCTGTTTCGGGAGATCACCGATTTTGTCGCCATGCCTTTAAAATAAGGTTTGAATGTGAAAAAAGGGGGGGGACATGCCGAGTCAAAAATTTGCGTCCGGCCGCTTCTTTTTAAAGGATACGGTGCGGAAGCAGATCGATTTTTCGCAGACGGCCCAAAGTCTGGGGGGGGCCGCGCCGCCCCTGCAAAAGGGGTGCCCAACGGACCTTCGGCGCATTGTACTGCCTGATGGAAAAAAGGCGCTGCGACGGCTGGCGCGAATGCCGGTGGGAGAGGCGATCCCCCGTCGCGAAAGCATTCGGCGGTATCGTCCCAACCCGCTGACGCTCGAGGAGCTTTCCGCCCTTTTATGGGCGGTGCAAGGGGTCAGAGCGAAACTCTCCGACGACACCGCCTTGCGGTCAGTTCCCTCCGCCGGGGCTCGTCACGCTTTTGAAACGTACTTGGCCGTTTGTTTCGTCGAAAATCTATCCGCCGGCTTGTACCGCTATCTGCCGTTTGATGGGTCGCTTGCAGAACTGACGATTGATCCGCACATCGGCGGAAGGGCTGCCGGCGCGTGCTTCGGGCAGGAATTTATCGCCGAGGCAGCGGCGACCTTTTTTTGGACGGCGATTCCCGCGAGGATGGAGTGGCGCTACGATCTGGCCGCGCATAAAGTCATCGCCATCGACGCGGGCCATGTCGGTCAGAATCTCTATTTGGTCTCTGAAGCTTTGGGCATCGGCTGTTGCGCGGTGGCCGCCTATGACCAACAGGCCTGCGATGCGCTCTTGGGTGTGGATGGGGAAGAGGAATTCGTCGTGTATTTGGCCGCGGTTGGTAAGCAATGAAAGGCAGGGGCGGCGTCAAATCAGCTCCCCTGCCTTTTGGATTTATTGTTTTGGCTTGCCGGTTCCTTTCATGGTCATCGTGAATTTCGGGTGACAATCCAAACAATAGATTTTCGACGGTCCGTGCGCTTTGTGGCAGACCGTGCAGGCGACCTCACCCAAGTGGGATTTGTGGGGGTTGCGGTCTTTGAAGTCGGAAGGTTCCGTCTTTTTCGCCAGTTGATCCATCGGTCCATGACATTCCAGGCACTTTGGGTTTTCTACCGTGGCGTCCGGCCCGGGTATGTCTTTCCCGTGGCAGTTCAAACAGGCGATCTGGGCTTTCGCATGGAGGTTGTCTGTATACTCGGAAGAGGCCCATGATATGAAAATTTCTTTCAAGAGAGCCATATCCTCCTTTGTCGGTTTGCCCCATGATTCTTTTCTCCCCGAAAGGCCAAAGCTTTTGCCCGCCGACCAAGTATGGCAGACCAAGCAATCCAAGGTTCCTTTGGGCGGAAGATGTCCCAGATGAATCCGCGTGGAAAAAGCGTTTTTCTTCTCCAGGGCAGAGCGGCCGGGTTTGTGGCAGACAAGACAAGCGGCGAGATCGTTCCCTTTGACCGGCGGATGATTCTTGGGCATCACGGAAGCAAAATCGGTATGGCAGCTCGTGCAGGAGGTTTTAGCCTTGGCGGTTTTGGGGCTTTTTCCCGTCTGCGCTGCCGCCCGATCCAGACAAAAGCATCCGCCTGCCAGCAGTACGACGATCAGAACAATCGATATTTTTTTCATGATGTGTTCTCCTGTTCAATCAGCGTACGGCCCGCGAGTCGATACGAGCCGTACGCCTGTTTTCAGGCTTTCGATTTTTCTTTCGCTGCGTTCGTGCCCGCCACACGCCCGAATGTCACTGCATCCGGAAGTGCGTTGCTGCCTAGGCGATTTGATCCATGGACACCGCCTGTCACTTCACCGGCGGCATAAAGACCGGGAATAACTTTTCCAAATATATCAATTACTTGCGCTTGTGGATTGATTCGGATTCCGCCCATGGTGTGGTGAACCGCCGGCCATTGGGCAATGGCGTAAAACGGGCCTTGCACCATGGGGATCATCACCTTGGTCATGGATTTGTTGAATTCCGGATCCTTGCCCTCCTCGATATAGCGATTGTGTTTATTGATGGTCTCCACCAGAGCATCGGCCGGAATGTTGATTTTTCCGGCCAGTTCGGCAATCGTGTCCGCCTTGACAAATCGGCCTTTGGCCAGGCCCGCGGCGATTTCCTCATTGGATCCACCCATTTTCAAGACCATGGGCTCACTGAAAATGGAGTAAGTGGGTTTCGCGTCCGCGCCGAGGTTGATTTGAGCGAAAGCGCACACATCGCGCCGTTCCAGTTCGTTGACGAACCGTTTGCCCTGTTTGGTCACATAAACGATGCCGTAGCCCGGGCCGTTGAACGGATAGACGGCCGGCGTATCGAGAATGCCGGTTTCGGGTTCCGCAAACGGATACAACTGGATGAAATTCATTTGAAGCGTATCAGCGCCGACATACTGGGCATAACGGATCATTTCGCCGGTCGCTCCGGGATGGTTGGTGCAATTGAAAGACGGCACCAATCTGGGGTTATGCGCCATTCTCATCTTGATGTCTCGGCTGAATCCGCCGGAGGCCAAAACGACGGCCTTTTTGGCCCGGATGTTGAGAACCTTACGGCCTCGTTTGACTTCCACGCCTAAAACGGGCGTTTCGGGATCCGCGTCTTTGCGCCAAATCCAGGTGACTTCAGAATTCAGAACCATTTTCGCGCCGCGCTTTTCGGCAATTTTGCGCAGTGCCTCGGTGTATTCACGACCAACCCCCGAGACGGCGGAATGTGTTCTATACGCAGTGTGACCGCCCGCCCGAGTGACTGTTGGTCGAATCCTCGCGCCGCCTTCCTCGATCATCCAGTTGAGGGCGTCGGCGGAGTTGTTCGTGAACACCTCTACCAGTTCGGGGAGATTGTAATAGTCTCCGCCCTTGAGCGTGTCATTGGCGTGCTGTTTGGGGCTGTCGTCTCCCAAATTCAGATTCTGGCGATAATGGAATTTGCTGTCCCAGGCCGCGTAAACGCCCCCGTTGATGATGGAGTTGCCGCCGTAGGTCGGCATTTTTTCCAGAATCACCGTTTTGGCGCCGCCGCCTGCCGCCTCCGCCGCCGCCGCCTGACCGGCAAAGCCCGACCCAATCACGACGACGTCCCAGGTTTCATCCCACTTTTTCGGCAGCTTTTTCACTGCGGCGTGGGCACTGCCCGGTGCCGCCAGATTCAGGGCGAATCCGCCAGCGACGGCTGCGGCACTCATGGCCATGGCGCCTTTCAAAACGGTGCGTCGGCTCAATTTCATTTCGTGTTCTTTCATCGTGGTTTCGTCCGCCATAACTTTACCTCCTTAAGATTTCAAAATGGGGTTATGTCTCCGGGAGATGCGTCTCCCGCTTGCATCGTCGAGGTCACTTCAAGACTGGTTTGGGTAAATGGTTGAGGATCATCATCGCGACAGCCGCATCTCCTTCAATACGTTTGAGATGTCCGACGGCGAAACGGACGATGTCAGCGTCTCTCCCTTCTTTTGCTTCTTTTTGATAGAGCGCCAATTGAAGACGGTTCTCATCGATCATGAGACTGATATAATGACGATCCAGTTCGGCGCCAGTTCGGCGTGAAAAATTCTGGAGGGTGGCAAGCCTTGCCGGATGAGTTTCCTCCGGGAGCAAAAAACCTTTTTGCGCGGCCAGATGTTTAATGTCCTCCCGATGTCTTTCATAGAATGAGGCGATTTGGCGACCATGATCTCGAACCGAGTGGCTCGCCGCGATTTGTTCTGCCAGTTTTCCCAGTTTCAAAAGCCAAGCGGCGTCTTGATAGGCCTGCTGAAGAAAAAAAACATCCTGAGTTTTTTGGTCGGGGCTTGGCTGGGCCGGTGCGTATGTATAAAAAAACAACATCACGATCCAGACCGCCGACAATCCTGTGATTTTGTGTACAGGCATCGATGTTTCCCATCCGATTAAAATCAGAATTTTTCTGAATGTTTCTTGTGCGTTAACCAATTTTCGCGGTACAGGGTCGCAAGGTCCACCGACTGTGTAATGAGCAAATTTTCAGCGTTCATGTCGTCGGAGGCCTTGTTCAAACTGAAAGAGCCGGTGGCAAGTGTCGCTCGGTCAATGATCAAAAAGCGGTTATTCATCACGTTGTGTGCGCCGTCGAGATAAACGGAAATGCCCGATTGGATGAGCATCACCGCAGGGGTATATCCTTCCTGGCGTTCGGACTTATCCAAGATGACCTCGACTTTGACGCCTCTTGCATTCGCTTCCATCAAGGCTTTTGCGATCGCAGGCGATTGGAAGGAATACGCCATCACCAGAATTTCCTTTTGCGCCTGAGCAATTTCATCCTTTAAGACATTGAGGCATTGACCGCCTGGGCTAAAACAAGCGCGGGAAACGTTTTTTTCAAGCGGAGGCGCGCCGAAAGTGGAAAGAGACGAGGGGAGCATCAGAAAAAAGGCAGCGAGAAGAACCAACGGTACGAGATAAAACCTTTGCATAAACTTCAACCGTTTCTGACGTTGCATTATGAAAGAAACCCGTGTCCGTGTCAAGTGGTATTGTTTGACAAAGATGACGAGTTGGTATACGTCCACGTCACTCAGGTTGCCTTTCGGGGTTTAAGGGAAGACGGTGAAAATCCGTCGCGGACCCGCCGCTGTAACCGGGGACAACGTCGCTTTTGCCACTGTTTTTTTAAATGGGAAGGCGCGACCATGTTGGTTGATCCGGAAGCCAGAAGACCTACCTGAAAATAATACTGCTTTTGGGTTATCGAGGACGTAGCCCGGGGGCGTTTTGACCTGTTTTTTCGCGGATGAAATACGGCATCCCCGGCCTGTTTTTAGGTTCGGGGTTTTTTTATGTCTGTTGGGGATGATATCCGGTGGCCAAAAAACTGATACTGATTCGTCATGGGATGCTAGAGCCTGAATATTCGGGCCGTTTTGTGGGGCGCATCGATGCGGGCCTTTCTTCAGCCGGGCGCAGACAGGCTGAGGCTTTAGCGAGGTGTCTGGACAGGCTTGAACCGGGAAGCATTATCGCAAGCCCCCTGCGACGCGCACGGGAAACAGCGGATATTGCGATGAAAACGAGGGATCAATCCTGCCTGTTTGACGACGGGCTTTGCGAAATTGATTTTGGCGACTGGGAGAAAAAGACGTTTGACGAGATCAAAGCGGCGGACCCGGAAAACGCGGCCCGCTGGGGGCGC
>CAZPTW010000143.1:0-7502 GCA_964589235.1 uncultured Smithella sp.
TGTAATTTTGGAAGTCGGCGTCAATAAAGGAGGCGCCGATTTGCACGCTGTCCTGATGATCAATACAGCATTTGGATTCACAGGCCAACCGAATTGGCTTGTTGGTGGTCGGAAGATTGAAGACAACTTCAAATCTGGATCCTTCCCCTTCAAGCATCAAACGCTCTTCCAATTCTTTCGGAAGAAGAATTTTCAATCCTCCCAAAGAAATCTCGGTAATGGCCGCAATCCCCACCTGATCTGTCGCTGGTTGATTGATGACGGCGGGCACAGATAGAACCTCTCGAGGGAACTGACGTTTTTCCTTCTTCGTCTCGTCAGTAACGACCTTTCGTTTTGTCACATAATCCGACAGAATAATCGCGATGGTCGACGACAAAGATCTCCTGTCTTCTTTGGATATTTTCAGCAAAGCTTCATGTAAATCACGACTCGCACGAAAACATATTGAAGTGTCTTTTTTCATGATACATCCCTGTATTGTTTTTTTTGATGGAGAATGTTTTGCATATAGCATGCCTCACCCGGGTAAATCAAGTCTTAATTTTCTTCCATTACACTGTAATTAAAGATGATTTGATGAAAAAAAAAATGAAAGAGAAACAAAACGACAGGGAGATTCACCGGGGCATCTAGGCATTGTAAAAATTACCGACATCGTTTTTTATCAAGACGTTCGACTTACGGCCGATTCATCGACCGTCCTTCGACATGTCCTTTTCATCGCCTTGGACATCGAAATAAAAGGATTAATTTTATTGACGAAATATATGAAACAGGTTATCATAAAAAGTCATGGCACATAAGACAAACATGAAGAAACGAGGGTTAATGTTATGAAAAAATTTCATATTTTTCTATTCTTGTCGATATGGATACTGATCATGGGAATTTCGACCTTCGCCGTGGCGGCGGAGAAAAAAAATGAATTGTCCGACAAGGCCAAAACGCCTAAAGGAGAGATCGCATCCAATAGTGATTCATATGTCATCGGCCCGGAAGATGTTTTGAATATTTATGTTTGGAAAGAAGAATCCATGACAAAAACAGTCCCTGTCCGAATCGATGGGAAAATATCGCTTCCTTTGGTGGACGATATTCAAGCCGACGGTCTGACCCCTTTGAAATTGAAAGAGGTGATCACGGAAAAACTCAAAAGTTACATCGACAATCCCACTGTGACGGTGACCGTTATGGAGGCAAACAGCTACAAAATTTACATCTCGGGGGAAGTAAAAAATCCCGGGGTCATGCGCATCCGGAGTCAGACAACGCTTTTGAAAGCCATCATCACCGCGGGCGGTTTCACCGAATGGGCCAATAAAAGAAAAATCCTGATTATTAAGAATGTAAACGGTAAAGAAAAGCGGATCACCGCAAACTATAACAAGATTGTTGACGGCGATGAACCGGATGTTGTCATCGACCGTGGCGATACCATCATTGTCAACTAGCTGATGTATGCCGATTAGAAATTTCAAATGCAGCACAGAACATTCATCGAGGTCAAAGTCATGAAAAAAATTGAATGGCGTTCTTTTTTACTGGTGTTGATCGTTCTGTTGGCCGTGCCCGATGTTTTTGCCAGAGATATTCTTTCTCAAATCCACCCCTACATCACGGTCAGAGGTGAATACAACGATAACCTCTATCTGTCCAAGGAAAACAAGAAAAGGGATTTCATTACCACCATAACGCCAGGCGTCAAATTCGACAACATGGATGCGAAATCCGGCATTGTATTGGATATCAACGCCGGACCGGTTTTTTACTATGATCATTCCAATCTGAATTACGTCAGCGCTAACGCGATACTTGACGCGAAGTACCTGACCACGTCGCACTGGAACTTTTATTTACGGGAAGCTTTTACTCGATCTGATTCGCCACGCGAAAGGGAATATTTCACAACCACAGCGGACAATAAGTATTATCTAGCCACTGAAACGACGCGCAGTCCTTATTGGCGCAACGTCATCTCGCCCACTGTCGAGTATCAATTCGGGCCGGAAAGCCGCGTCGGATTAACGTACCGTAACACCATTTACCAAGCGACGGCGGCAGGTTCCGAAAACAGCATGGAAAATTACGTCAGTCCGTTTGTCGTATACTGGTTGAACCGTCAACATGGAATATCGGCAAGCTATGAATACACAAACGGGCATTTTGAAAAATCGCCGGATTTCAACAACCATAGAGTCAACGGGTCATACATGTATCGATTCACCCCGAAGGCGATGGCCTCTTTAAATGGGGCCTATTCCAGATATATCTACTCGACAAGTTTTGACTATGACGTCTACGATGCCAGCGTCGGCATTTCCTATATTTTCACACCGACGCTTTCCGCAGCTTTTCAAATCGGCTACTACTGGGCCGAAAAATTGGACAAAAACGGAATCACATTCAAGGGAAACATTATCCAAAAAGAAGGCCCCAGAACAACCTATGTTCTGACTATCCAGGGCGGCTACACATACGATTACTTTACCTCGCAGAATCTCGGATTCAGAGAATATTACCGGGCAACCGGCAGTGTTACACATTTTATCGACAAGAGATTTTCCATCGGATGTTTAGGCAGTGTTGAATGGTCACAGAGCGATCCCCGAGCTTCCGATCCCTACGATCCGGGACTCCGAGAAACCATATGGGGCGCAGGCGCCAATGCGTCGTATTATCCGTTCAAATGGCTGAAAGCTTCTTTGGAATACAACTTCAACATGAGGAACACCAACTATTATCATGAAGCGAGCTACGAATACATTGAAAACAGGGTCATGCTATCGTTGACAGCAACCTACTGATCTCGAGAAGACAAAGACATTTTCAGGAGCATACATCCATATGATCAATCCGTCAAAAACGTTTACGCTGCATGAATATATCGAAATCCTCCGTCGGCGGATGTGGTATATTATTATTCCCTTCGTTCTGGTCACGACAGGCGCCTGTGTTTATGCGCTGACAGCAAAACGGGAATACAAGGCGAGCACGCTTGTTTTAGTCTCACCGCAGCGTGTCCCAGAGGCTTTTGTGCAGGCCACCGTCACATCCAAAGTCGAAGAACGCCTGCAATCCATCGCCCAGGAAGTCATGAGCCGCACCCGATTGGAACAGATCATCACGGAATACCGTCTCTACGAAAAAGAAAGCAAACGACTCTCTCGTGAAGAAGTGGTCGAGTTGATGAGAAAAAACATAAAAGTTGAATTGCCGACGAAAAAGGACGACAAGGGTTTTTTCACAATCAGTTTCATCGGAGAGGATCCCAACGTGGTGACGACCGTCGCCAATCGCCTCGCCTCGCTGTTCATCGAAGAGAACTTGAAAATCCGCGAACAACAAGCCGTGGGGACAACGGAATTTCTGGCCGGCGAATTGTCCTCAGCGAAGAAAAAACTCGACGAAATGGAAACGGCGGTAACCAATTATAAAAGGCGTCACATGGGGGAGCTCCCGGAACAGCGCGACACAAACATCAAAATTCTGGAGCAACTGCAGAATCAGAATCAAAAAATCGGGGAAAGCTTGCGGGCGGCTCAAGATCGGAAGCTCTTTATCCAAAAGCAAATGGCGGACATGGAGAATCCCGCTCCTTCTTTGGTCAGTATTCCGACGGCCAGAAAAGACGCACTCACTCCAGCCTTTGAGACAACCACCACGGGAGAAAGTTACGAAAATCAGAGAGAGAAGTTGAAACGTGAACTCGATGAACTTAGAGCAAAATACACAGAAAATCATCCCGATGTTCTGACCGCAAAAAAGAAGCTCAGTGATTTAGAAAAAAACAAAAGCTCTTATGATCGGAAGGAAGACATCAAAAAAGATCCTCGATACAGGGAATTGAAAAATCAACTGACCTTGACGGATATGGAGATCAAAAGGCTAAGCGACGAATCGCATCTGATATCTGCTCAAATCAACAAGTATTTCGCTCGTATAGAGCAGACACCTTCCCGGGAGCAGGACATGGCGAGCCTGATGCGTGAATACCAAAGCACGAAAGAAACATACGAACGCCTGCTGAAAAAAAGTCAAGAAGCCCAGCAAGCCGAAAATCTGGAAAAACGCCAAAAAGGTGAACAGTTTAAGGTTATTGACCCGGCTCGCACCCCTGAAAAACCTTTTTCTCCGGATATCCCCAAAATTCTCCTGATCGGTTTTCTGGGGGGTCTGGGGGGCGGTTTAGGATTGGCCTTTCTCAGGGAACAAATGGACCGATCCTTCCACGATTCGGCTGATGTTGAAATTACACTCGGCTTGAAGGTACTGGCCACTATTCCAAAAATTGAAAACAAAGCTGACTAATTATGTACAGAAAATTCTACGGTTTCAAAGAAAAACCCTTTGAAATTACGCCTGATCCTTCGTTTGTTTACATGAGTGAAATCCATCAGGAGGCCCTCTCGTATCTGCAATACGCCATTAAAGAAGCCAAAGGATTCAGCGTCATCACCGGTGAAGCAGGAACAGGAAAAACGACATTGGTGCATAAGTTGTTAAGCACACTGACCGGTGGAATCCGTACCTGCTACATCTTCAACCCTATGATGGACCGCGTCGATTTTCTCAATTACATTTGCCACGATCTCGGCATTGAGACCAATCATCTAAGAACGCGTGGACAATGCATGGCGGCATTGCAAGAATTTCTCCTCGGCTGCTTTAGACATAACGAAAAAGTTTTCCTGATCATTGATGAAGCTCAATGTCTGTCCCCGGAATTATTACATGAAGTCAGACTCTTGACAAATCTCGAAACGTCAAAGAGCAAACTCCTTCATGTCATTTTGCTTGGTCAGCCGGAATTAAATAAAATTTTGGCTCAACCGGAATTTCGCCCTCTTAAACAAAGAATAACTGTGCGCTACCATCTGCGTCCTTTAAACTACAAAGAAGTTCAGGAGTACATTTCCTATCGACTCAAAAGAGCCGGTTCTAGAAATATTGTCATCTTCGACCCTTCCGCCATAAAGGCCATATACAAGTACTCCCAAGGCATTCCGCGTCTGATCAACATTCTGTGCGACAACGCCTTATTGACCGGTTTTTCGGAGGGCAAAAACAGAATTGGGAAAAAGACGATTTTGAGCACAATCGCCGACATGGAAAGCTTTCCTCCTCAGGGGAACAAATTTATCAAACGCGTTTTTTTGACGATAACAATGGTTGTTATGATAAGTGCCCTTATTATGCTCATTTTGAAATTCCCTGAATGGTTCAATAAACTTTGGAGATAGAAAAATGGGGAAAATGTTTGACGCTCTGCAGAAAATGGAACGAGAAAAAGCGGAAGCCGGAATCAGCCAACATGAGATTTCAGATACTGAGGAATCTGTTCTGGATGACAAGATTGTGTCCTTTTTTGCGCCCTCCTCTCTTGTGACAGAACAATTCCGAAGACTGCGCACCCATATTATGAAACCGGGGCTTTCCGCTCAGCCGCGCGTGATCATGGTTTCAAGCGCGATGTCCGGCGAAGGTAAGAGCTTGATCGCTATCAATCTAGCCATTATCATTGCAATAGAACTTCACAGCCACGCCCTTTTGATCGATTGCGATTTACGCAACCCATCCATTTCCAGGTGGTTTGGAATGTCAGCCAAGAAAGGGCTTTCGAACTATCTGACAGGCGAAGCGGAAATTCCCGATTTACTTATTAAAACTTCTGTTGACAAACTGAGCTTGATGTGTGGGGGAACGATGCCGGATAACCCCGTCGAACTCATTGGATCGGCAAAAATGAAAAATCTGATCCAGGATATTCGATCTCGTTATGACGATCGATACATCATCTTGGATTCTTCACCGCTTTTGGCCACCACTGAGCCCACTGTCTTGACGGAAATGTGTGACGCCATTTTGCTTGTTATCAAAGCCGGTGAAACACCTCGAGAAACTGTTCAACAGGCGATCAAGCTCATTGACAAGAATAAAATCATGGGTATCATTTTGAATAACATGGAGTTCAAAACGAAAGCCATGATTCAGCGTTATTTTGGCACAAATCATAAATACTATGATTATCGGTACGCTAAAAATAATCCGGTGCCTTCTATGTGGGATAAGTTGGGTCTTGTCGCCCAGGACATGGGAATGCTTATTCGAAGAATTCTTCCCGGCGAGAAAAAGACGAAGTCCAAATAATAAATCCAGTTGACGTTCCTACAAATTTGGTTGACTCTAGGGCGTTTGTTCCATGGCTGCGCGATCATTGGCCTACAATTATTGTAGATCAATGATCTTTTTGAAGTGGATGCCCCAAAAAACAAGGGCAATCCTGAAATATAGATAGTCCACAAATTAAAATAAATACACATTATATCAAGTACTTATTTTATTTAGTGCATTATAAATCACGATGCGACAGAAATAGGCATAATCTATGCTTTAGATCAAATCAATTTGACCCGAACGAAAAATCACGTAACGAAAAATAAGCTTTATGTCATGTTAACTGGACAACAATTCAATGTTACGATAAACAAAAAGGCGATGAACATGAGTTTACCAAATCATATTGATATTAAAAGTGAAAAATCCTCAGCTCGAAACTTGATGAAATTGATGGTCCAGTCCAGGGAAAACGACCATACGTTCTATGATGAAACTCATTTCCGCCACATGCTTCGGATTGAACGCATGCGGACTGAACGATCCAAGAAACCTTTTCTGTTGTTGTTATTGGATATTTCAAAACTCATGGTCAAGTATAATCAGGAAGACACCTTGGCGAACATAAAAGCGGCTCTTTTTCCGTGCTTGCGCGAAATTGACATTCGTGGATGGTACCATGGCCGAAGAACGATTGGAATCATCTTCACAGAAATCTCCGCAGAACAGAATTCCTTTATCGATACGATGATCCATAAAATTTATGATCGTTTTTGTGAAAAACTCCATCCCGAATGGATTAACAAGATCGAAATATCTTTTCATCTTTTTCCAGAAACCAGCATGGGAACATTCAACGACGAGACATTCAACATCAACCTCTATCCAGATTTGACGAAGCGCAATGTGGGTAAGTTTTTTTCTTTAGGCATCAAATATTCGATTGATTTCATCGGCAGCGCTTTGGCCTTGCTTTTTCTGTCGCCTCTTTTTCTGGCCATAGCCGCCGCCATAAAGCTCACCTCTCCCGGCCCAGTGTTTTTTAAACAGGAACGCGTCGGCTTAAACGGCAAGACTTTTCCGCTGTACAAGTTCCGTTCCATGAAGACGAATTGCGATACCAAAGAGCATCAAAATTACATCAAAAAATTCATCTGCGAGCAAAACAACGCTGCCGTGGAACCGGGAGTCTTCAAATTAACCAACGACTCGCGCATTACCCCGATTGGCAAGTTTCTCCGCAAAACGAGCCTCGACGAACTTCCGCAGCTCATCAACGTTTTAAGAGGAGACATGTCTCTGGTTGGCCCCCGGCCGCCCATCCCTTATGAATGCGAGCTTTATGACATTTGGCATCGCCGACGCCTTCTCTCTTGCAAGCCGGG
>CAZPTW010000144.1:0-7496 GCA_964589235.1 uncultured Smithella sp.
AAATAACATAAAGCGACCGACTGTCAATCATAGAAACATCAATACAGTCATCTTTGATTTTGATGGAACATTAGCTGAATTAAACATAAATTTCGATTTGATGAGGCAATCGATCGATCAACTCATCGACTCGTTTGGAATCGATGTCAAACGTCTTAAAAATTCACTAATTCTAGAAAAAGTTCAAGAAGTGGAAGCGCTTCTTGAGACCACTCTTCCGGGAAACGCAAGATCTTTTCGCGTTGAGGCGTATCGCATTATTGAAACAATAGAAGTTGGTGCGGCAGCAAACGGACGATTGTTTCGCCGAACGAAGGAGCTACTATCTTCTCTTACTCAACTTCACATTCAGACCGGCATCATCACGAGAAACTGTGCAAGAGCCGTTTACACCGTCTTCCCGGATCTTCCGAAGTTTTGTCATGTCTGCATCTGTCGCGAACATGTCAACAATCGGGTAAAACCTGATCCCTACCAACTCAACTACGCATTATTGTCAATGAAGGCCTCACATCATGACACCATCATGATCGGAGATCATCCTCTCGACATCAAAACAGGAAAAAACGCAGGGACCTTGACTGCTGGAGTCACGACAGGTCATTTCAAAGAAAAACATTTCATCGAAGTGGGGGCTGATTTCATTTTGCATGAAGCCGCCGATATTTTGACATATCTGTGATTTGATTTTTTTATTGAATATTTTTTAGTATTATGCAATAGTTACAAGATAAAATAAGATCCTTGCACTGTTGTTCAATTAAATTGAAGAAGGAGTCGTCGTTATGAAATTTGCACATCGCTTTTTGTTTCTTCTTTTGATCAGCATGTTCGTGTTGGGCTGTGGCGAAAAGACATCCAGCGTCGAGGGGAAATTTATCGACGGCGCGGGAAAGCCATTATCCGGTATCTCCGTTATTATCAAACAGGTTCAACCAACGCAAGGATATGAACAATTTGAAACAAAAACCGGCGCGGATGGCGTCTTTCGTTTGTCAGGTTGCGCTCCATCATCCGAGTATGTGATTTCTACGCTTTCCGATAAATGGAAGTCCAAAGTGACTAAAAAAATCAAAACGCTGGAAGCTGGTCAAAACCTCGTTTTACCCCAACCGATCAGCATCCGATTTATGCAGTTGAAGGACGGTTCTATTCTCGATACAAAAACTGGAATGCAATGGAAGATATGTCCCCTGAAAGACATCACGGCATCGAACGTTCTTGAAAAGGTGAAGAGTTTGACAGAAGGAGGGTTTACGGATTGGCGTCTGCCTTCTCGTGCAGAACTTGATGGGCTGGTTGAAACCAAAACCGCCATTCAATCACCCACAGGATCTATTCCGGTTGTTAAAACGTGTTGTGCCTGGGTATTGGAGCCCGGTTCTTCTGATGTGGATTGGAAATTTTATATCGAAGAAGACAACGAACTTTGGTCCTCCAGTAAAGAAACACCGGACAACAGAGTCGTCATCGTGAGAAATTATTCAAGTAGACCGGTAACGGCCGTTCCTTCGACAGTGGCGATGCCGAAGAGCGCTTCTCCTACGGGAGATCAGGCTTCGATTCCAACGGGTGTTTCCGCCCCCGCTGCAGCACCGCAACTGCCTGGACAAACCCCAACCAAAACTCCTTCACCTGTTCGTTTTGCTTCCAGGAAAGCTTGTGCTGAAAAGAAGGCTAAAGAATCCAAAACCGCTGCGATTGAATCTCCTGAAAAACCGTCTACCGCCCCCTCGTCCGTTACAACAACAGCCAAGACTGCTCCGACTTTACCGAAAACCTCTTCGCCTGTTCAGTCGACTTCAAAGGCTTCGACTCCGGCGGCAACTCCCTCAAAAACAGGAGTCCCAGCGTCCCAAAAAACTGAAATAACTGTTACACCACCTGTCACGAAGTCAGCCACATCCACAGTGCCGGCGACATCGCCTAAAGCTTCACCCGCTCCTGTATCCTCGTCTTCCCCGAAGGTCGATACGGCTAAAGTTATTACCAAAGAAACCCCCAAAATTTCTGAAACACAGAAAGTCGTCGACAAGAAACCGACTCAAAAAACTGAATTGGCAAAGGCTATTCCTACAAAGTCTATTGCTCAATCGAAAAAGCAGACACCATCGAAAAAAGCAGAGGCATCGAAAACCGCAGCTGATGACATTTCTGCAGAAAAAGGTGTAACGATTTACTTTGAATCCGGTAGTTCAAAGATCTCCTCAAATGAACTCGTGAAATTGAAAGCATTCTTCGCAAAAGTTAAAAACAGTAAAGGAACTATTGTCATCAATGGGCACTCTGATGCATCCGCAAACGGGGAATCGACGGGAAACGTTATGCTGTCCAACGATCGTTCTTCAAGTGTGCTCAAAGCGTTACACAAGATGGGGCTAAGCCGGAACATAAAATTGGAAATGGGAGCACTGGGTGATAGCAAACCCGTCGCGTCCAACGACACACCAGAAGGGAGAAAATTAAATCGCCGAGTCGAGGTAAATTTCATGCCCGAGTAGCAGCTTCCCCTATAATAAAAAAGAGTCATAAAAAACCCTCTGGATCTTGAAATCCAGAGGGTTTTTTGGTCGGGGCGGCAGGATTTGAACCTGCGACATCTTGGTCCCAAACCAAGCGCGCTACCAGGCTGCGCTACGCCCCGTCTCTATTCATCTGCTCAATCAGATATGCCTTCAGTTTTGTAAATGCCTGTCCTCGATGGCTAATTCTATTCTTAATTTCAGAAGGCAACTCCGCAGCCGTTTTCCCATAATCAGAAACAAGAAAAATGGGATCGTATCCAAATCCGTTGGTGCCTCTAGGTTCATCAATAACGATACCTTTCCATCTTGACTCAAATGAATGATATTTTCCATCAGGCAAGTACAAAATCAAAGAGCAAATAAAATAAGCATCCCTTCGCTCGGGTGGAACACCTTTCAATCGACTCAAAAGCTTGGCATTGTTTTCTTCATCTGTGGCATTCGGTCCTGCATACCGAGCTGAATAAATACCCGGCTCCCCCGAGAGAGCTCTGACCTCGAGACCTGAATCATCCGCCAAAACGATGCTACCGGTAAGTTCTGAAATGATTTCAGCCTTTTTTAAGGCGTTTTCCTTGTATGTTTGCCCATCTTCTTCTATGGACGGCGCATTCCTGATTTTATTTAAAGAAACCACATTGATATCTGTTTCTTTCAGCATATTGGCAATTTCAGACACTTTCCCTTCGTTTTTTGTCGCGAAAATGATGGTCTTCATGATTCAAAGTCGCCTATAATTTGCTTCTGCAACAAAATAATTTCAGAAATGCCTTTGTATGCCATATTGGTCATCGCATTCAGATGGTCTTTGCTAAAAGTGGCGTGTTCAGCCGTTCCTTGTACTTCAACAAAGAGGCCGGATCCAGTCATAACAACATTCATGTCTACGTCTACCCTGGAGTCTTCTTCATAGTCAAGATCAAGTAAGACTTGATCTTGCAAAATTCCGACGCTTACTGCCGACACAAAGTCTTTGACGGGAATCTCTTGAATAACTTGTTCTTTCTTTAAGCTCTTAAACAAATCAATCATTGCAACGAATGCGCCCGTCACGGATGCGGTCCTCGTCCCCCCATCGGCTTGAATCACGTCACAATCAATGCAAACGGTCCTTTCACCAAAGGCAGACAAATCCGTTACTGAACGCAAAGATCTTCCGATCAATCTTTGAATTTCATGTGTTCTCCCCCCCAGCTTACCTCGAACCGACTCTCTAGCGATACGATTTTGCGAAGACATGGGTAACATAGAATATTCAGCTGTTAACCAGCCTTTCCCCGTTCCCTTTAAAAAAGGGGCTGTCCTCTCATCAAGAGACGCGGCACACAAAACTTTCGTATAACCGAATTCCACTAAAACCGATCCGGGAGCATGATGCAAGTAATGGTTTGTTATTTTGATCGGTCTTAATTCGTCTGGTTTTCTTCCAGATTTTCTTACAAACACGGAATATGGCTCCTAAAAAAAGGACTTAATGCTTTTGGCCAAAGCTTTTGCGATTTCCACATGCATTTTTTCGTTTGATAGTTTGCTCTTTTCATCTGGATTCGTCACAAATCCAATTTCCACAATTAGGATGGGAATTTCCAAATCGTCAGTCAACGGTGTTGCTGCCTCCCTCAAGCCACGACCTTTTCTTGGAAATAAAACATCCAAATTCTTTTGAACAAGTCGAGCAAATTTTACTGTATCATTTAGGTACGTTGTTTCATTTTTTTTATTTTTGTTGTTTGCATCCAAATCTATGTTCTTAAATCCTGGGAAATAAAGCTCATACCCCGATGATGTTTTGCTGAACCCCGCGTTGGCATGAAGACTCAAAACCAAAACTGGTTTGCTATCCATTATTTTTTTCTTACGTTCGACAATGGAGATGGTTTTATCGGAATCTCTTGTCAAAACAACGTTTATATGAGGTTCTTTAGACAATTCTTTGTACAGAGCCTTGGCAATGGCCAGAGATAAATCTTTTTCTGCAATTTTATCAATTCCAAGAACACCAATGTCTTCACCCCCATGAGCTGCATCGATAACGATACAATGTTTTTCAGTTTGTGCAAAAGGCACAAGTGGAATAAAACAAGACACTAAGAGGGAAAGAAAGACAATACTGACCCGTAAACAATTTTTTTTCATATTCATGACGCCTTCCATCTATTGAGCCTTGGTTGCTTATAGCAGAGTTGCCTAGTTGTCAACACCCAAATCGATCCTTGCAAGGAGCACATAAATTGTCGTTCTGCCTGACTCCGGCGTGGGATTTTCAGACGGCCATCAGGAATTCCGATCATTGGTTGAAGCGAAATCATCCTCAAGGAGAATACGGCGATCGGATGAAGACGATTCTGTCTGATTTTGGTGGCTTTCATTTGACAATCGCCTTTTAGGGTTTCAGGTAAAAGGGGCTTATTCAGGGACAACTATTTAAACGCCTATTGACAAAACCTACAAACCTCCATGTTTTCTGCCTTGAGTTTGGGGAGAAGATTCCATCTTTTTCTTCTCTTGCCTATTCGCTGATACGTAAAGATATTGGGATAAAGTTTTGTATTTTTTTTGTTTGATACCGCTTATGTCCATAAGATCTTCAAGTCTTCGAAAACCGCCAATCTCTCGCCGTCGATCAACAATTTTTCGCGCCGTTGATTTCCCAATTCCTGGAACAAGCATCAATTCGTCAAAAGAAACCTCATTGACATCCAAAGGCATTCCCAAAGCCAACCTTTTTTCTGAATCAATCTGCCCCAGAGCAATCCGATTGTTTTCCTCGGAAACATGCAATCTGATCGATTCTCCGTTATTCAGGGGGACATCTTCATCAATCACGACATTCGTATCAACTCGCCTTAAAATATAGCTAAGAGTCAAAGAACGTGGGACAAAATAAATGCCTGATGTCCCTTTAGAATCTACAATCTCGACAACAATGATATTTTGACCAGGCTTGGAAAAAGCAGGTATTTGATCATTATCCATAAGGGTGGGAATGACAAAATAAGAAAAGGGGATAACCGATAAAAGTATTGACCACGCAATTATCCCCCTGATCTGTACGTCAAAGACCATGTTTCATTTTTTTTCTAGATGGAACGCGTCATGAAGTGCCATAACAGCAAGTTCAGTATATTTCCTCTGGATAATACAGGATATCTTAATTTCTGATGTGCTGATCATCATGATATTGATATTCTCGTCGGCGAGCGTTTTAAACATTTTCGCAGCCACGCCGGAGTGGCTAACCATGCCGACGCCGATGATTGAAACTTTCGCCACATCATCATCCACTTCCACCTTTTTCGCGCCAATTTCTTTAGCGGCAGCCTCAACAATCTTCTGGGCTTCTTTCATCTCTTTTTTTGACACGGTGAAAGTAATGTCCGTAAATCCTTGCGAACTAGCATTTTGAATAATCATATCCACGCTTATGTTGCGATCCGATAAAGGCGAAAAAAGCGACGACGCAATACCAGGTTTATCCGGTATATGCACCACGGTAATTTTCGCTTGATCACGATCGTAGGTTACTCCTGACAGGACTTCTTTCTCCATCTCTTTATCCTCCTTCGTTACAAGTGTTCCGCCTTCATCGGTAAATGTTGATTTTACGTATACAGGCACGTTATATTTCTTTGCCATTTCCACTGAACGGGGCTGAAGAACTTTTGCACCCGTCATCGCCATCTCCAGCATTTCATCATAAGAGATCCTGTCCAGCCGTCTGGCCTTCGAACAAATATTAGGATCGGTTGTGTAGACACCATCAACGTCTGTATAAATGTCGCAACGATCTGCTTTGAGTGCTGCCGCTAAGGCCACTGCACTTGTATCAGATCCCCCTCTTCCAAGCGTGGTTATATTATTCTCCTCATCAACACCCTGGAAGCCGGCCACGACGACAATGCTTCCTTTTTTCAATTCATCCTCGATCACATTGGTATCGATGAATGATATTCTCGCTTTTTTATAGGCGTTGTCTGTTAAAATTTTGACCTGAAATCCTAAAAATGACCTGGCCCGATACCCCATCGAATTGAGCACAATGGCAAGCAACGTGATCGTAACTTGTTCTCCCGTTGAGATAAGAGAATCATATTCTCTTTCGTCCAGGATCTCCGCCGCGCTGTGTGCCAAATTGATGAGCCTGTCTGTTTCTCCGGCCATAGCAGAAAGCACAACAACCACGTCATGCCCTTCCTTTTTTTCACGAATGGCTTTGGCTGCAACGTTTTTAATCTTCTCAACATTCGCTACTGAAGTACCACCAAATTTCTGAACCACCAACCCCATAAATACCTCCAATTACAATGATATATCGCAAAGCAATCTGCTTAATCTGTTTTCTGAACCGGAAATAACGACCCTCCGTGACTTTTCATCCAAATACTCAAATTTAATGCGAACTGAATCTTCCGGCAAAACATCCTCAATTTTTTCAGCCCATTCAATTACAACAACCCCTTTTTCAGAGATGCACTCATCATAGCCGATATCATCGAGTTCACTTGTCTGGTTCAATCGATAGACGTCAAAATGATACAATTCACATCGACCTGAATATTCGTTCATCAAAGTGAAAGTCGGGCTCGTGATGGCATATTCCGAACCAACCCCAAGTCCCCTAGCCAACCCATGGGTAAAACAAGTTTTACCGCTACCAAGCTCACCGGACAATGCAAATACATCACCGTTGATTGCTTTACGACCTATGGCCAGTCCGATATCAAACGTTTCAGCTGCACTTTCTGATATGATGTCGACAACAGTTTTTTTCAATAATTTTTTCTTCCTCCATGTACAGGTGTTCCACTAGCACTAATTGTTCATTTTTCCAATATTACAACCGCTGCGGCATATTTTTTTGTATGAGTGATGGTGATATGGCTTCTTTGTATCTCCGCCTTTTCATAAAACTGTCTTGCGCCCCCGGTCAAGAATAGGCACGGTTTTCCACTTTCTTCATTTAAAACTTGA
>CAZPTW010000145.1:0-7461 GCA_964589235.1 uncultured Smithella sp.
TGAAGCAATGAGGCGCGAGGACGATCAATACAAATACGGCATTCTCATCGAATACAACACCCGACCGATTGTCGCCGGCCTGGGCAGCGCCATCTTTTTGCATGTCTGGAAATCACCCGACTCGCCCACGGCCGGATGTGTCGCCATCTCCGAAGAAGACATGGTCAAAATATTAGGATGGCTCGATCCGTCCGCTCATCCCGTTATCGTCATCAATCCGGATAAAAAGGAAAGGAGGACCTGCCGATGAAGAAACGATGTCTTGTGCTCATGATGATCTGCCTTGGACTGTCTTGGACGATGGCCGCTTCCGGCCTCGCCGAGGAGAAAATGCCCGCGACCTTTGTCGATGTATCGGAAGAAATTCGCGGTGTCTTTCTGGACATCCGCTATTTCGGCGATCATAATTTTCTGGGAACCCGGGTGGACGGGTACCTCGCGGCAAAATGTCTGCTGACGAAACCGGCGGCGCAGGCTCTGGCAGGCGTTCAGAAAGACCTTGCCCCTTATGGGCTGGCGTTGAAAATCTACGACTGTTATCGTCCACAGCGGGCGGTCGATCATTTCGTTCGATGGGCCAAAGACATCGACGATATCAAGACCAAAAAAGAATTTTATCCAACGGTCGACAAACGCCACTTGTTCCGTGACGGTTACATCGACAGCCGTTCCAGCCACAGCCGAGGGAGCACCGTCGATTTGACCATCGTCAGTTTGCCTTTGGCCTCCCAGCCCGCCTTTCACCTTGGTCAGGAGCAATTTGAATGCTATCTGCCTGTTGGAATGCGTTATGCCGACAATTCGCTGGATATGGGGACAGGCTTCGACTGTTTCCATGAACGCTCACATACGGCCAATCCGCATATTCCCCTCGACCAGCGCATATCCCGTCTGCTCTTGAAAACCCTGATGGAGAAACACGGTTTCCGCAACTACGACAAGGAATGGTGGCATTACACGCTAAACCGAGAACCTTATCCCGACACATATTTTAATTTTCCCGTAAAATGAAGGCATGAAAAAAGCTCTGTCGCCATTTCTGAAATCCTACGGTTTTTCGCTTTTTTTAATCAGCTCGCTGATTTTGGGCGCCTTGCTGGGCTTGATTTTTGAAAAGGATGCGACGATCTTCAAACCGCTGGGTGATGTTTTTCTCAACTTGCTTTTCACGGCCATTGTGCCGCTGGTTTTCTTCTCGATTTCGTCCACCGTGGCGTCGATGACCGACCTCAAACGCCTGGGGAAAATTCTTTCCGTCATGCTTGGAATTTTTGTGGCAACCGGTCTTTTTGCGTCGATCATCATGATGACCGCCGTCCAACTCTGTCCGCCGGCCGAAGGCGTGAGGGTTCCCTTGTCTCCATCGACGCACAGCCGCTCCGTCCAGGTCGTCGACCAGATCGTCCGGGCGTTCACCGCCCCCGATTTCGCCCTTCTTCTCTCCAAAGACAACATGCTGGCGCTCATTGTCTTTTCAATATTGACGGGCCTTTCCGTTTCCGCAATGGGGCCTCGGGGCAAAGCCTTCGGCCGATTTCTAGCCTCCGGCAACGCCGTCATGATGAAGCTGATTTCCTTCATCATGTATTACGCGCCCGTGGGCTTGTGCGCTTATTTTGCTTATCTTGTCGGTGTATTCGGCCCCCAACTGCTAGGGGCTTACGCCCGTGCCGTGGCTCTTTATTACCCGACGGCCTTGGCTTATTACGTCTTCGCTTTTTCCTTCTACGCGGCCTTGGCGGGCGGCGGGACAGGGGTGCGGAAATTTTGGGGCAACATCATGCCCCCGTCGCTTACGGCTTTGGCGACCGGCAGTTCTATGGCGGCGATTCCATCCAACATGCAGGCGGCGGAAAATATCGGCGTTCCGAAGGATATTCGAGAAGTGGTGATTCCCGTCGGGGCCACCATGCACATGGAGGGGTCATGCCTGGCCGCCGTTTTGAAAATCGCTTTTTTGTTCGGCATTTACCGGATGCCGCTGGCCGGCTTTGAGACCCTTCTTGCCGCGCTGGGCATTGCGCTATTGACCGGCGTGGTGGTGAGCGGGATTCCCGGCGGTGGAACGATCGGAGAGCTTCTTATCCTTTCTTTCTATGGATTTCCGCCGGAAGCTTTCGCCCTGATCACGATGATCGGGACACTGGTGGATGCGCCCGCCACCATGCTCAACGCGGTGGGAGACAATGTTTCCTCCATGATGACGGCTCGAGTGCTGGATGGAAAGCGATGGATGGAAAAGGCCATCGAAAATAATTCAAGCCAAATCACCAGGAGTGGGTCATGAAATCGTCAGAAAGAAAAGGCAGTGCCCCTTCATCGGCTCGAAAAGTTTTTCGGAGCGGGTTTTCAAAAATCCAAAACCATCTCATGGAAACCATGGGCATGGGACGCGCGGCGGCGGCAACCGTCTTGATTTTCACGGGCCTGGTGGCTTTGTTGATCGTTTTTCTGTTTATTCAATCCACACCGCCGAGAACCATTGTGATGACCAGCGGTGACGACAACAGCATCTTCAGGAAAGTGGCGGATAAATACAAAAAAGCATTGGCGCGAAACGGTGTGAATCTCATCATCCTACCCTCGGAGGGGTCCGTCGAAAACTTGGCGAGGCTCTCCAACCCCAAATACCGGGTCGATGTGGGGTTTGTGCAATCGGGTCTCGTGAAAAACCGTCCCATCGAAAATCTCGTCTCCTTGGGCAGCGTCAGTTATGTCCCTCTTTTTGTTTTCTACAAAAACGATCAGCCCGTTGACATCCTTTCCCAGTTCAAGGGCAAGCGCTTGGCCATCGGCCCAGAGGGCAGCGGTACAAACGCGCTGGCCATCACCCTTTTGGGCCTAAACGGCATCGAGCCTGAAGGCGAGACGGAACTTTGGGAGATGGACGACGAACAGGCGGCCGAAGACCTGCTTGCCGGACGAATCGATGCGGTTTTTTTCATGGCCGATTCGGCATCCTCCGACATTATCCGCCGCCTGCGCAAGGAGCCTGGGGTGAGAATCATGAGTTTCAGCCAGGCCGATGCCTATACGCGAAGGATCGGGCATCTCAATAAACTCATCCTTCCAAAAGGAGCCATTGATTTCGGTAAAAACATCCCCGAACAGGATCTCATCTTGATCAGCCCGACCGTGGAACTCATCGCCCGCAAAGACCTGCACCCGGCTCTTTCCGATCTCCTTTTAGAGGCGGCGCAGGAAATCCACGGGCGGGCGGCTCTGTTTCAGCGCAGGGGTGAATTTCCCGCCGCGTTAGAACATGAGTTCCCCATCAGCGATGAAGCCACTCGATATTATAAATCCGGCAAATCATTTTTATACCGTTACTTTCCTTTTTGGATGGCAAGCTTGATCAGCCGTATCCTTGCCGTCTTTCTGCCGATTGTGTTGATCTTGATCCCGGGGCTGCGCGTCATTCCGGCGATTTATCAGTGGGGGGCCAGGATACGGATTTTACGTTGGTATCGCCAACTGCTGGCCCTGGAGGAGGACATGATCGCCAAAGCGGATGAGGGCAGGTTCAAAGAGTTGATGATCCGCCTCGATGAAATTGAACGGGCCGTCAATGCCATGAAAGTGTCCGCATCCTTCGCCGACCAATTCTACGTGTTGCGCGGCCATATCGTCTTTGTGCGCAACCGCCTCATCGAAGGGCTCCAAAGGATCGAGGCGCGACCAAAACCGCTGACCGTTTGAAGGAAAGGAGCATCCAGACGGGAGGGGCGCTCCAAAGGCCTGTGCGGATCAAACGTTTTTTCAGACGGCGTCTTCTGCGCGGTCTTATGATTTATCAGCCACTTTCAAATGCACAATCAGGGGAACTTGATTTTGGATCTTGATTGGACGGGTTTTTCGACGGCCTCGCCGGATCATGACGATCACGACGCCCAGAATCAAGAGACAGCCCGTTGCCAAAGCGACCGGAAGGGAAAGGACCTTCGATAACGCTTGCCGATCCACGCCAGTATGGCCCATCCAGACAATGAATCCAGCCAATAACACTGAAACCAAGGAGATGATGACTTTCAAAAAAAACATCGACGCGACCTCCAATGATTCGACCTTCAAGCCGTTTTTCTCGTGATGACTGGATGCGGCATTACTATGTTCATTCTTTAAATGCAAGCGCATTAGTGTCAGACATCGGCGGGACCTTTGTATAACAACGTATCGGCATTTTGACAGATGGAGAGGAAGAGAAAGGATGGAATCCAAGGCGAGGTAAAAAAACCGGAGCGGATGGAAATTTCCGCTCCGGTCAACGGCATGTCAAGTCGTCTTTAAAGCCGCGCGATTTGCCTTACATGAAACTCGCTTCGGGAATATCGATGGCGCTTCGGTCGCCGTATTTCATGCTTTTGAGATATCCGAAGATATCGGGGACATGGTTCATCACGTAGAACCGGGCGGTAGCCATTTTACCCGTGTAGAAGTCGGCATCGGCGCCGCCTTGTTCTTTGAGCTTCGCGGCCGCCAGGAGCGCCTGGTCCAAAAGCAGCATGCCGCAGTAAACTCTCGCGGCGGCATGAAGTGTTCGGGTCGCATAAAGCTGTTTCATTTGTTTATCGCCTTTCGTCCAGGCGGCGTTGAGGGCGACGATTTCTTTGAAAGCCGTCATCGCCTCCGCCATCATGTCGAATTCAGCCTTCAGCGCATCTGTCTTTCTAGAGGCGACAAAGGCATCGATTTCCTCCACCCACTTTTTGAAGGGCGCTCCATCGTTCATGGTGAATTTGCGCCCGGTGTAATCCTGGGCCTGAATGAAATTGGTGCCTTCCCAAATACCGTAGATCACGACATCCCGGTACAGCTCCGCCGGAGCGTATTCTTCCGTGAAGCCGTAACCGCCGTGGCATTGGATGGCGTCTCCGGTGGCAAGCCGCGCCATATCCGACGTGTAGGCCTTGCACAAGGGGTTGTTGATGGCGAACATGTCGTCGTAGTAGGCTCTCTCTTCCGGCGTCGCCGCGTCGACCGCGAGGTCACGGTAGAGATAGGATTTGTAAATCAGCGCCCGGCACGCCTCCAGAATGGATTTCTGAGACAGGAGCATACGGCGGACATCCTCGTGTTCGATGATGCGGACACTCGGTCCCTTGGGATTGGTCGAATGTTTGCTCTGCACGCGGATCTTTGCGTATTCCAAGGCCGCATAATAGGCAGAACCGATACACCCCAGAGAGAAGAGACCGGTGTTGAGGCGTTCTTCGTTCATGTAGGCGAACATCTGTTTCATTCCCACGCCTCTGCCGTCTTTGACTTCCACGTCGCCGACCATCAATCCATAACAGTTGTCGTTTTCACCCATAGCCAAGGTGGCGGTCGTCGAACCGTGAATGCCCAGTTTGTGTTCGATGCCCATGGTGGTGACGTCGTTCCATGGACCCAGAGACCCATCGTCGTTGACCCAGAATTTGGGCACGATGAAAAGAGATATGCCGGCTGTGCCTTCCTGCGCCCCCGGGGTTTTGGCCAGCATCAGGTGAATGATGTTTTCCGTCAGATCATGGTCTCCCGAGGAGATAAAACATTTGGTTCCCGTAAGCTTATATTTGCCTGGAACATCCGTCGGGACGGCCCTGCTTTTGCAAGCACCGACTTCCGAGCCCGCCCCCGGTTCGGTGAGTCCCATGGTCCCGCCCCATTGACCTGTTCTGAGCTTGGGGATAAAGAGGTCTTGCTGTTTTTTCGTGGCGAACTCCTGAAGCACCGTGATGGCACCCTGCGTCAGACACCAAAACATCACGATCGAAGGCGATGCAGCGGATTGCATCTCCAAGATCGGAGCATACCAGCAAAGCGGAATTTTCCCCTCGCCGCGATATCCGAACTGAGGACCGAGTTCCGCTTCCATGACGGTTTTATAAACTGTTTTGAACGAATCGGGCGTCACGACCGCGCGTTCTTTCCCACCGACAAACTTGGCGCCGGGTTCGTCGGCGTCTTTATTGGCCGGGCACATCACGTCACGGCACACTTTGAAGTTGACATCGAGAAAACTGTCAATGTCATCCATGCCGTAATAATCTTTGTAAGCGTCAAGACTCAGAAGCTTGTCTACACCGAGCCATTCTTTAATCTGGAACTTAATGTCCCGCATCTGATACAACCAAGTATTGTGTGCCATTTTCTAATTCTCCTGTTTTGAGTAAAGGTGTAAAATGAAACGAACCATCTTTGTGCAAGATTTTCCAGCTTGCTTACCTGATTCGCATGCATCCTCCCTCCCAGGATACTGTCTCATGTAAAGCCGTTGTTCATTTACTCCTGTTTCATGTCTTACGTCTGTCCCCTCTTCATAAGGATCGGTTTTGGGCGATGATTTCCCCGAAAATACCACCCGCGTCTTTTCCCATTTAAGGATGGCAGACCTTCATTTCTTTCGTCGGTTTCCTTTCTCCCGGGCAAGTCGCCTGGTCAATCGCCCTTCGGGACTCCTGCCTGTTTCATCCGGCAGGCAAAGTCCACCCCCGCGTTCGATCCAGCACCGGTCATCCAACTATTGTTTTTCTGTTTCTCCGGTTTATGACCCGGCTCCATTGCGATTTAAAGGGCCTTGTGCCATTTCAGGATACCCGGTCCCCCATCGACAACCAGCCAGAAACCGGCACGAATTTTAAACCCACTGACCATTTTTCCCCTGCCGCATCGAAACGATCTCAATCCACGGTGGACCTGCCCGTCACTTTAAAAGTGAAGCGGAAAGAACGTTCCAATCGGGGAATGGCCTCCTTAATCGCTTTTTATCTTTTGGTTCCATATACTTACACAGAACCGCTGACCATGAGTATAAAAAAAATGTCACGCTCTGTCAATTCAATAATCTTGAGACACTTTTTTTAAGGTTTTTCTGATCATCGAAATCGATCACAAAGGATTTGTGACCATTGAAATTCTTTACGGAAACCCTTTGTCGGCGGCATCTTTTCGGTCATAAAGTCAGACGTCCTTCCAGGTAAAGAACAGCCCGGCCGCCGATGATCACGCGGTCACCCTCGTGGCGGCAAAACAATTCTCCGCCCCGTTTTGAAACCTGCAAGGCGTGCAATTCGGTTTTACCAAGCTTTTGCGCCCAAAAAGGAATCAAGACACAGTGGGCAGATCCCGTCACGGGGTCTTCGTCCACTCCGACGCGCGGGGCGAAAAAACGTGAAACGAAGTCGCTTTGCCCGCCGCAAGCGGTGATGATGATCCCTCGGCAGTCGATTCTTTTCAGAACCTGAAAATCCGGTTTGATGGATGTAACGGTTTTCTCGGAGTCGACTTCCACCAGCCAATCTTCCTCGGAGATGAAAACAGCCGAAGGACAAACGCCCAAGGCATCGGCCAGACCACCCGGACAGGGGGCGGGAATGGGAGGTCTCGCGGGGAAGTTCATCTCCAACAGATCATCTGTTCGGGTAACGGTCAATTCTCCACTTTGACGGGTGAGAAACCGCAGCTTTCGCGACGGCGGCG
>CAZPTW010000146.1:0-7460 GCA_964589235.1 uncultured Smithella sp.
AAGGCGAGTAAGCCTTGGGCGGTGATGTCCGCTTTTCGATCCAGAGTCAAAGCCAGATCAACTTGCGCTTTTTCGCCCGGAGCCAAAGAAACGTTCGACGCCTGCAACTTGAAAGGCGTGACGAGGATCTTGACCGGTTTCGTTTGGCTTGTATCCGTAAAAGTGATCAGTCCTTTGTCGATCAAAACGTTGTCAATCCGAAGAGAGAGGCCGGTTTCGGCGCCGGCCGGCTGGGCCGTCGTGGTTTCGGGCCTCTCTTGATTTTTGGTTTTGACGGCATCGGTTTTTCGATCGGCATTGAAAAGTTTGCTTAAATTGATCTCACCTTTTGGATGGCGATGTATGGCGAGTTCCGGAGACTCCATGACGATGTCGACGAGGTGAGCGCTGGGTCTTAGCGGTTCCAGAGAGGCGATGTCGACTTTGAGCGATGGCGTTCCGAAGAGCTTATTTCCTTGAAGATCATGCAGGAGCACATTTTTCAGTTTGGCCTGCCCGGTTAAGGATAGATCGGGTCTCCTATCCGGATGGGTCATAAAGGTGACCCTCAAATGCGTGTCCAAAGCGGCGGACACAAGCTTGAAATTGAATTGCACGGGAACATATTGCAGGTAGTGGGGGATATTGACGTCTGAAAGATCGATATCAAAGATGGTGGCGTGTGATGATTCAAAAAGCATGGTCTTCCCCGCTGCACGGACCGGATCGCCGTTGACGACCGCCGAGAAGGTCGGTTCGACATAAGTCTTCACATCTTGTTCCATGTTGGAGAGAAGCGGGATGGTCAATTGCAGATCTCTTACGTTGTGCTTGGTTTTATTGGGGAGATCATGGAAATCTATCCGGCCATCGGCGATCCGTATATTGTTTAGAGAGAAATGGAACGGCGTTGAAGGTTCTTCTCTTTTTCCCTGTTCTTTTGGAATCAGATCCGTGAAATTGTAGGTTCCATCTTGTTGGCGCGTCAGGTGGAGATAAGGTTTTTCAAGTCGGATTTCTTCCAGAACCATCGCCCGACGAAAAACGGACCGGATCATGTTGAAGTTGATGTGTAATTTTTCAAACGTAAGAAACGGGGTGCCGCCTTCCGTATCCTCGATCCGAAACCCCTCAATGGTGATCGAGAGGGCCAAGGGATTGAACTTGAGATGCGCCATGGCGACGTTTCTTTGCGTCACTTGGGAGATTTTCTTGACGGCGACAGGTTTCAAGGCCATCGGCAAAACCGCGAATCCGACAATCAGCCACACCGAGATGAAAACGATTCCGGCGACCAAAATTTTTTTTAAGGTTGTCATGTCCAAATCTCCTTGATCCTGATGGGGTTCAAAGACGAGCTATTTCTTGCAACATCAGTTTTGTTCTTCTCATCGTTTGATCTCGACCTGGATGGCCGAAAGAACCGCCGTTGACGGCCGGATCGCCCTCACTGCTGAAGGTCTTGACAATTTTAATGGCATGATCGATATGTCGGACGAATCGGTCCGCGAACATGAAGCCCAAAAACACATGATAAACGCTGACGTTGTCCTGCAGGAGCTTTTCGGCGTTTGCGCGTGCTTCGTTCAGAAGATTCAGCACCAAGTTGCAGACGGGTTTTGTGAGTCTGGGCGTGAAATCCCACAACACGATGGCCGAGATGTACTGGGCGTATGGAATATAGCTTCTTCCCATCCGGGTATTATGATTTCTGTCCCTGATCAGGGCGGCGGCTTGTAGACTTACGGCTTGAGCTTCGTCATCTTTGACGACGTCTGGGTCTTGAGGATCCCCTTGGGGTAAAAGTCCCAAAATGCGTAAAGATCGAATGCCCGCTTGCCGGAAGATGTTGTTGTCGTCTTCAAGAGAAATTCTTCCCTGGAGAATATTCCTGTCTTTTCGCGAAAACAATTCCAAAAAACTTTGGGCGTACAGGAGCCAAAACAGACACGAATCGGATCGCCCCGCGGACGACGTGGCAAGACCCCGGCGAAAATGATCCACCGATGCCATCAAGTGTTCCGCCACGTTCTTGCGGCGGATGGATTCTCGGGGCGTTCCACGGGAACGCCGCAAGCGGTGAACCCATTTGATGGCTCGGTTGAAGTGCAAAATTCCTAAAGCCCACAAAATTTCCGTGTCGGGCGGAAAGGTTCTTAAAATGTACTCTCCGTGTGCGATTCCGCATTCGAAAGACCAACGAGAAGCCTCAAGATCCCTCTCTCGGTTGGCAAGGTGGCCATAGGCCAAAAGACGCATATATCGAGCCGGAAGATTGTCCGGTTCGACCAACAGAATGCGGGAAATGATTTCCTCGGATTCTTGATGCATTTGTCTGGCGTGCAGGACTTTGGCGATTTCCACCAGATGCAAGGTGTGATGGGGATGACGATGTATGGCGTCGATGGTTCCAAAAGCGGTCTGAGAAGTCGAGTCCGGACAAAACAAGGCGCGCTGAAAATCTTTGTAGGCCCGGCCGCTGCTGCATTTCGGAAGCATTTTCTCTTCGAGAAGACAGGGAATATAATCATAGAAATGGTTAGGCCAAAAATAAACCAAAGACCAAAAACCTCGGATGGATTTGTCGTGGAGATGACCTTCCGTGTTTAAGCGCCTGAAACCTTTGATATGCGCAATCTCTGCGCAGAGATGAGCGAAATTGTCCAGATAGATTCCTGAATCATTGATCGGAACATGTTGGGGCCATGTCAGAGGCTGATGCCGATCTTGGGTCAGGGGGCCTGCCTGAACCATGATGATCAGTCGTTTTTGAGGGGAACTATAGGGGCACAAAAGCCACCGGACGGACATCTGGTGAGCCATGGCAAGCGCGAAGCGGATCTCCTTTTGGTATAGCAGAGGTTCATCCAGTGGTCCCGGTTGCTTTGAGAGATGAATTGAAAAAGACGTCGTCCCGATCGGTTCGATTTTCCTGGGGGGCATTTGTCCGTTCAAATCAAGGGTGTCTAAACTGTCTGCAAGCTCGCGCTTCAGCCACTGAATATCCGGGGGTAAGATCATATCTCCTTGTCCGTGCAAGTAGAAGTTGATGGTGATGCCCGCTTTTTCTTGAAATGGACGAGGCGTTCTTGACGCTTTCGCCTGTAGGTTCAGGAGATTTTCGTAGTTCCAATCCGTTTGGGGTCGGTTTTTGGCGATCCAAAAAGCCAATAACCGCAACAGGGCGCGTTTCCTCGGCGTATGAGGTTGAAAATGCTGTTTCATTCGCGTGATCATCGCCGTGGAAACGGATGGTAAAGTCAGCGTTTCGGCAATTTTGTTCAAATGGGTGATCAGATTTCTGATCGAGACATTTTCGGCCAGTTCATCGATCACATCTGAGAACATAACGTCTTTGGGAATGGCCCTTCGGAAAGGTTTGCGGCTTTGATCTTCCAAAAAGTCGATCAGTTCTTTTTCAGTTTCCTTTTCGATGACGGCGTAAGTCGCGGCGAAATGAACGATCGCCGGAATCGCCGCGCGCGATATTTCTGGATCTTGATTTTTAAAGTTCAAAAAGCTCGCGGCGGAAGGAAACATGCCTCGCAGCGCCGTCTCTGCGGTATTTTTGTCGTATTCGTGAACATCTGGTGTTTCTTTTTTTCTCACGACTGCGACCTCGTTTCAATGAAATGAAAGCTCTGTTTTTGCCGCAATATGTGACAAAGAGACCGAATTTTGATTATTAATATCAAACAAAGGGGATTGCCGCAACACTATTGATGTGAAAAAACCGTGAAATGGAAAGGTCGTTTCATGATGAAACAATATTTTATTTCAGATGCTTTCGCGGATTGACAGTTCCTGGGCCGTCGCATAGACATCATGGTCTGGATTTGAAGGTTTTCTGCGGGGATTGGCGTTTGTTTAGAAACAGGATGTAGACATTTTGCGAGGTGACCAATGGAGTTGGACAAAGGCAATAAAACTCAGTTGAAAAAGGAACAGGAAGAATCGTTCATCACTCTGGGCGTTCCAGAAGAAAAAATGATTTCGGATGTTTCGGGTCGGATCAATGGTTATTCCTTGATTGGAATGCAACCAACGGATGATCCGATGTCGTATAGGGATGGAATGAATTATGTCGTCGACCATTCATCTGAAGCGTTTTGGCGGATGGATAAGGATTTTAAATTCACTTATACGAACGCTGCCTGCGAAAGAGTGTCGGGCGGATTCAAGTTGGAGGATCTGAAAGGGAGGTCGCTTCTTGAATTTCTTGATCCGGAAAGCATTGAACGGTTTGAGCGGGTCAATGGGGGACGTCACAGAGATGAAAGACGAGGAATCAAGACGGATGTCATTTATCACGAGCTCCGAATGCGTCGAAAAGACGGGACGTATTTCTGGGCCGGGATCAGCGCCACTCCGCTTCGCGATCCAAGCGGTTATATTATCGGTTATCAAGGGGTGCTGAGAGATGTCAGCGCTTTTAAAAAATACGAAAACGAGTGTAAACGCCTGGAATGTCTTCTCAAGAAAAACGAAAAATGGATCGCTTTGGGGCGAATGAGTGGCGTCATCGCGCATGAACTGAATAATGTCATGGCTGGCGTTTTGGGGTTTTCGGAGCTGTTACAGATGCAAATCGAGCGAAACGATCAAGCCGGCGGTGAACATCTGACCAATATCATTGGGCTTTCCGAGAGGATCATCGCTATTTTACAAGATCTGCTGGTGTTGGGGCGAAAAGAGGAAGAGAGGCGTCAATCTGTGAATCTCAACGATATGATTCCAGCGTTGTTGCAGAAACCGGAGCTCAAAAAGTTCACGGGACATCCCGGAGGCGTGTTCATCCACTTGGATATGGAGCCCGCATTGCATGATATTATCGCTTCAGCGACGAGCCTGGAAAAAGCGCTTTTGAATCTTTTGACCATATCCTTTCAGCAAGCGGGCCCGGGCGGTTGTCTATCGATCTCGACAAAAACGGTTTACCTTGGCGTCGGTGATGAAAGGGAATGCAACATTCAAGAGGGGGAATATGTCGTTTTGTGCGTGGCGGATAAAGGGGAAGGCATCACCGATGAGGATGCCTTGCGCATTTTCGAACCTTTTTATATCCGAAAGGTGATGAAGAGAAAGGCCACCGGCCTTGAATTGACGATTGCCCGAGAAGTCATCAAGGAGCACAACGGGTTCATTGATCTCAGAAGCAAAGTCGGTGTTGGTTCGATTTTCACGGTTTATCTGCCGGTTCTCTGCATGCAAAACCCCCAGACCCGTATTCAGGCGAATCGATTGGACGTTCTGGAGACCATCAGCGGCGTCCATTGATGACGAGCGTTTCTTTGAGGAGAAACGTCGTTTTGAAGCATCAGGAAAGGGAGGGACCCCACGAGGAGGGATCGATGGGGCTTCGCCCTTGTCCCTTTTCGGATCTTTGAGTCGGTTTCATGAAAGAACAGTGGATAAGTTTCGGTCTTTCCCTTGCCGTTCCATGGATTTTTTGGTGTGTTCCTCGCTTCATCTATCGATGAAGTTCGAAACTTGGCAGCGGTTTCACCAAGGGGAAATGGTTCAGTGAAAGTGAAAGTCCGGTTTGGGGCCTTATGCAGAGCCGGATTTTCTGTCAGGTCGCAAAGAGGTCTTCTTTTCGACTGCGTGCGATGCCTTTTTCAATCCCCGATGATCTTGACCAGTACCCGCTTCTTTCGACCGCCGTCGAATTCTCCGTAAAAAATTTGTTCCCATGGGCCGAAATCCAATTGGCCATTGGTGACGGCGACAACGACTTCGCGTCCCATGATTTGTCTTTTGAGATGGGCGTCGCCGTTGTCTTCACCGGTGCGGTTGTGGTGGTAGAAGGACGTGGGGGCGTGAGGCGCCAATCTTTCCAGCCAGTTTTCATAATCCTGATGCAACCCCGGTTCATCGTCGTTGATGAATACCGACGCCGTGATATGCATGGCATTGACTAAGACCAAACCCTCCTGTACTCCACTTTTTTTCAAGCACTCTTCGACCGCGGCCGTGATATTGACGAAAGCTCGGCGGGTTGGAAGGTGAAACCATAACTCTTCACGATAGGATTTCATCAATGCAACTCCCTTCTGAGATGTAATAACTAGACAAGATCATTGCCTTATGCTAGAAGGCAAAAAAATATGCAAGAATATCTTTCAGGGGAGTTATAGATTATGTCCGGCCATTCCAAATGGAGCACCATCAAGAGAAAAAAAGGCGCTCTCGACGCCAAGCGCGGGAAGATTTTTACCAAGCTGATTAAGGAAATTACGTTGGCGGCCCGTTTGGGCGGCGGAGATATCGATGGGAACGCCCGACTGAGGCAGGCGGTCATGGCGGCCAAAGAAGAAAACATGCTCAAGGACAACATCGAGCGAGCGATTAAGAAAGGCATAGGCGGTGGCGAAGGAGGAGCCAATTACGAGGAAGTGACTTACGAAGGCTACGGACCGGGTGGGGCTGCGGTGATCGTGGAAGTGATGACGGACAATAAAAACAGAACCGTGGCTGAAATCCGGCATATTTTTTCCAAACATGGTGGAAATCTCGGGGAAAACGGATGTGTCTCCTGGATTTTTTCAAAAAAGGGCATGATCGTCATTGATAAAAAAGCCATTGGAGAAGACGCCTTGATGGAGGTTGCGCTCGAGGCCGGAGCGGAAGATGTTCAAGTGGAGGAAGCCGAATATCAAGTCATCACGGAACCTGCCGCTTTTGAAATGGTCAAGAAGGCCCTCGATGACAAGGGGATCAAACATTTGGAGGCAAGAATCACGATGATCCCCTCCAATACGGTCAAACTGGAAGCCGGCAAGGCGGAGTCGATGCTGAAGATGATGGAGAAACTAGAAGACAATGACGATGTGCAGAACGTCTATTCCAACTTTGACATCGATGAAGACGTCATGGAGAAACTGAGTTGATTAACCGCCTGTTTTTTCGACGAAAGCTGATATTTTGCGAATTTTAGGCATTGATCCCGGAAGCCACATCACAGGGTATGGCGTCATTGACAAGAGCGGCAATGCATTGCGTCATCTTCTATATGGAGAGATTAAGCCCGCAAGAAATGCTTCGCTTTCCGATGTGTTAACCCATATTCACGCACAACTCGATAGAGTGCTCGAGGAAACACGGCCTCACGCAGTCGCCTTGGAAAATATCTTTTATGGAAAAAATGTTCGCAGCTTGATCCGTCAAGCGCATGTGCGTGGTGTTGTGATCTTGGCTTGCGCCTTGAAATCCGTGCCGGTTTTTGAGTATACGCCGCTTGAAGTCAAGAAGGCGGTGGTGGGGTATGGACGGGCGGAGAAACGTCAGGTTCAGATGATGGTCAAGGCGATTTTGAAACTTCCTTCGGTTCCATCGGCGGACGCGGCCGACGCATTGGCGCAGGCTGTCTGCCACGCGAACTTTCTCAAGGAGCAATCTGTTTGAAATGATCGCGATGTTGTCCGGTAGAATCGCTTATAAGGGGATTTCGCATATCGTTGTCGATGTCGGAGGCGTCGGTT
>CAZPTW010000147.1:0-7351 GCA_964589235.1 uncultured Smithella sp.
CGCCTGGCGTTCTTTGGCCTTGGCTTCATTGAGTTCCGCCACCCGCAATCCCCCCTCAAAAAAAGGAAAGGAAAGCGCAATGCCGCCGTAAACACTTTCCCGGTTTAAAGACGCCGTGATGGGGTTCTGATCCGCGCCGTTATAGACGGCAAACAAACCGATATTGGGCCAGAAGGCTCCCCGGGCGTATTTCACTTGCTGCGCCGCCATCCGCACCTGCATGTCATAGCTTTTCAAATCCGACCTCAATGACATGGCGTTCTTCTTGAGCTCTCCAAACTCAAACTCCGCCGTCAACGGGTTTTGTTCTTCTTTCAGAAGAAAATGATCCTCCACACCCGCTATACGAACAAGAGCCGCCCTCGCCAAGCGCAAGGCGTTGGTCGCTTTGATATACTCCGCTCGCGCACCGGACAATTCCCCTTCCGCCCGTAAAAGCGCCGTTCTCGTTTGTTCGCCGACTTTGACCCTCGATTCAACGGCGCTACGGTAGACGCTCAAACGGGCCATGTTGGCGGCGGCGATTTCAAGTGTTTTCTTTGCCCGAAGGACATCATAATAGGAAGAGGCCACCGTGATGAGATAATCCGCTTTCGCCGTCTCCAGATCATACTCCGTCTTTGTGATGGTTTGCCCGGCCACTTTCAAGGCGTCGAGTTCCCGCGCATTGAGGGTAAAGGTCTGGTCCGCCCGGACCGTCCAAGTCCCCGCCTCATTGGGCTGAATCAACACGCCGGCCATCGAATGCTTCGTCTCCGTGTAACGGCTGTAAGCGGCCGTGGCCGTCAATCTGGGGATCAAAAGAGACAAAGCTTTATTTTTCCCCATTTGAGCAACATAAATATTTTCTTCCGCAATCTTGACTTTTTCCGAATGCTTCAAGGCATGCCGGCACAACGCGCCCAGGGAATATTCCTGGGCCATGGCAACGTTTGAACAGATCAGCATGGGAAGCAAAAGAAACGTGACCCTCTTGAAATGCTTTCTCATATTCCACTACCCTTTTTTCACGCCGTTGAAATAGACATCCAAAATGAAATCTTTTTTCGAGACCAGAGACTCGCCTGTGTGAACCATCAACCAATCAAAAGATGTCGCGCGGATGATATGCATCAGGAGATGGGCCATCTGCCTGGCGGGAAGTTCTCTTAAAAATCCGATTTCTATCCCCTTTTGGAATATTTTCTCAACGAAAGATAAATGCCGAAAATACTTCTGCAACAGCTTCTCGCGGATATCCGTCATCATGATGGAAAGCGCCTCTCCCTGGCCTCGCAAAATGACCCGGCACAGATCGGGATTTTCTTCGACAAAACGCAGACTCGTCTCCGTCAGGACGGAAATTTTTTCCTTCATCTCCGCCGCGTCATTCACTCGGCGTTCGATGCTTTCATACATCCAATCGATTTTCTCACTGATCATGGTTTTATAAAGATGTTCTTTCCCCTCAAAAAACTGATAGAGGAAACCCGTGGAAAATCCGGAGGCGGCGGCGATCTCCGCGACAGTGACGTCATGATAACCCTTGCGGGAAAAAATCTTTTCCGCCTGGGATAAAATCAAGGCGCGGCGCATGAGATACTCCCGCTCTTTTCTTTGTTCTCTTTCAGTCACCATGGAATGGACCATTGACATGAATTATCGTTCATTTTATGAACGATAATTCACATCAATCCCTCCCTTTGTCAAGATTTTTTTGTGATCGCCGATACGATGGGAAGAACATTAAAGGGTTGAATAATCCTCTAAAATATGCGATATAAAAGTCCAAGTAAATCAATGAGTCTGAAGACAAATTCACCAGGCATCCCTGTGTGGCTGTGATGAGAGAAAATGAAAACGACAAAACCTGAAAACCTGCCGAATGTTTTTTCCGATATTCCCTCTTTGCCGGTGGTCGCCTCCCGAATGTTGCAAATCATCGCGGATGAAAATTCATCCCTTCAAGATTTGAAACGCGTCATCTCGATGGATCAATCCTTTTCATCGCGTCTTTTAAAGGTCGCCAATTCACCGTATTACCGCGCCAGTAATACGATAGCGGACATCACCGACGCGATCACACGCATCGGCTTTACCACCGTCCAGGCGCTTGTCTTTGCGATCTCACTTAAAGATCTGCGGCGTCCTCTCAATAAAGTCGACTTTGAATTGTGGGAACATTCTCTCGCCGTATCCGTGGCATCGGGTCTGATCGCCCGGGACACCGGACTCTCGTCGGGCGAACCGTTTGTTTACGGTCTTTTGCATGATATCGGCAAAGTCATCATCAATCTCTCGATGAAGAAACAGTTCGAGGAAGTCATCCAGATGACGGCACAGCAAGATATCCCCTTTTACGAGGCGGAACGTAAAGTCTTAGGATTCGATCACGGTGACATGGGCAAATATGTGGCGGAACAATGGAGACTGCCGGCCAACCTGGCGTTCGTAATTGCCAATCACCATGAAGACGACATTCTGGAGTGCGAAGAAAGCAACGATCTGAAAAAGAAAACGCTCATCGTCAAAGCCGCTGACGCGCTGTGTTCTTCCATGGACATCGGGTTGACCCACAGCGGGGAGTTATCCGACCGGGAATGGCAATTTCTCAAGCTGACCACAGCCAAAAAGCGCGACACTCTGCGTGCCAAGATCGTGGAAGAATATAAATCCTACCGTGACTTCGTCATGGGACCGGGCACGCGTTAACATGAAATGATCAATCATGAGTTTTCAAAGAGATGATGGACGAAATTGAAAATATTGGGCGGCAGGAAGTCCTGCAACGTTACGCGGCGAAGAAAGCCCTTGAGGACTTGAGAAACGGAACGGCCATTGATGGGGCCGTCCTTCAACTCCTGAATCGTTACCCCCTCTTCAATTACTGCCGTCAGGAAACGATTGAGGCCGACAAAATCCTTCTCAAAAAAATCGCCGCTTCGGACGACAAAGAACTGCCGCTTCGCAGGTTCTGCCTCAAATTGCTCAGACAATTCGACCAACATCAAGACATCAAAGACTTCTTTCAAGATCTCTGGGAGAAGTCCTCCGAGTATGAGATCAAACTGGAAGTTTTATGGAGTCTACTTAGCTACGGCGATCTTTCCGACGATATTTACGCCGGAATCAGCAGACATTTCGACGCCGCCAACTGGGACAAGTGGCTCCCGCTCATTGTCGAAAAGCTTGAAGGGGATTCCGAAGAAAAGACCCATGTCAAAGAGCTCATGAAAAGATATTTCAATCTCTAAATTTCGGCTGGTTATAAAAAATTCCTCCGCCCCTGTTTGGGCTACTTTTTCTTCAGGGCTTCGGCAAACGGGTTATTGAAAGGTTTCGACGATTCCTTGCTTTTCTTCTTCTCAAATTTCCTCAAATTGTCTTCTTTCTGACCGGCGGAGGCCTTTTCCGCCTCCAGCGTTTTTTTCTCCCCCGGGGTTTTCTTCATGGACAGCGAAATCCGTTTGCGTTCTAGGTCGACACGCATCACCGTCACATCGACTTTCTGTCCGACTTTGACGACATCCGCGGGCGCTTTGACGAAACGGTCCGCCATTTCACTTAAGTGCACCAAACCGTCCTGATGAACGCCGATATCCACGAAAGCGCCGAAGGCCGTGATATTCGTGACCACACCGGAAAGCTTCATTCCCGGGACGAGGTCCGTGATTTGATTGATTCCTTCCGCAAAAACCACGCTCGCGAATTGAAGGCGCGGATCGCGGCCCGGCTTGGCCAGTTCCGATAAAATATCGTTGAGGGTGGGCAGCCCCACTTTCTCCGTCACATAATTCGAGAGAACGATTCTTCGCCTTTTGCCTTCATCCTTCATGAGTTCGGCCACCGAGCATTGTTGATCTTGAGCCATTTTTTCAACGATGGAGTAACTTTCCGGGTGGACGGCGCTTGCATCCAGAGGCTGGGCGCTCCCGCGAATTCTCAGAAACCCCGCGGCCTGTTCGAAGGCTTTCGGCCCTAAACGTTTGACTTTTTTGAGATCCTCCCGGGATGAAAACGGTCCATTCTCGTCTCGATGTTTGACGATGCTTGCCGCCAGCGAGGGGCCCAGACCGGACACGTAAGATAAAAGCTGAGCGCTTGCCGTGTTCAACTCGACCCCCACGGCATTGACACAGCTGATGACAACATCATCCAGCGCGCGCTGCAATTCAGTCGGATCGACATCGTGCTGATATTGCCCCACACCGATGGCTTTGGGGTCAATTTTCACCAATTCCGCCAAAGGGTCCATCAGGCGGCGTCCGATCGATACGGCGCCTCGAACGGTGATGTCGCAATCTGGAAATTCCTCCCGCGCAATATCGGATGCCGAATAGACCGACGCGCCACTTTCATTGACCATGACAATCACGATGTCCTTGGCCAAATTTAAACGTCGGATAAAGCTCTCCGTCTCTCGCCCGGCCGTTCCGTTACCGATCGCAACGGCCTCAATGTGATATTTTTCACAAAGACTGCGGACGGTTTGCGCCGCCGCTTGGCTTGCGGCCTCTGACAGAAAAGGGAAAATGGTTTCATGGTGGAGCAGCTTTCCCTGACGATCGAGACACACCGTTTTGCAGCCGGTGCGGAACCCCGGATCGATGGCCAAAACGGCCTTTTGCCCTAGAGGAGGAGAAAGCAGAAGCTGGCGGAGATTTTCGGCAAAGATCGCTATGGCAGTGGCATCGGCTTTTTTCTTGGCGGCAAGGCGCGTTTCCGTCTCCAGAGAAAGAGACAGCAACCTTTTATAGCCGTCGACGACCGCCCGGGCGACTTGAATTTGGGCTTCCCCTTCCCCTTTGACGAACATATCCCTAAGCATTTGCAACGCCTCGTCTTCCGGGGGGAAAATCGAAAGAGAAAGCACTTCTTCCCTCTCCCCTCGGCGCATGGCGAGCACTCGATGCGAAGGCGCGTGGGCAACCGGCTCTCGCCAATCATAGTAATCTTGATATTTCATGCCTTCTTGAATCTTGTCGGGAAGAACTCTTGAATGAATCATTCCCCGGCTCCAGAAAAGCTCTCGCATGCAATGCCGCGCCTGCGGATCTTCGTTGATCCATTCGGCGATAATATCGCGCGCACCTGCAAGGGCTTCCTCGATCGATAAAACACCATTTTCTTGACTGAGATACAAAGCGGCCTCGCTTTGAACATCCATTTCACTTTGTTCAAATATTTTTCTGGCGAGAGGCTCAAGCCCTTTCTCGCGGGCGACCGTCGCCCGGGTGCGTCTTTTGGGCCGAAAGGGGAGATAAAGATCTTCCAGGATGGATAGGGTTTCCGCGGCGTTTATTTTCGCCGACAATTCGTCGGTCAATAAGTTTCTCTCCGCCAGGGATTTGATTACAGCCATCCTGCGGTCTTCCAACTCTTCGAGCTCCGAAAGCCGATTGCGAATGGTGGTGACGGCCACTTCATCAAGCGCCCCTGTCGCTTCCTTGCGGTAACGCGCGATGAAAGGCACCGTCGCCCCCTCCGCGATCAACGAAGCGGTATTGGCGACTTGTTGGACGGATAGATTCATTTCCCCCGCGATTTTGTCATAGCGTGCCTGATGCATCATCCACCCCTTAAGCTTTAAAATGAGGGGGTGGATTATCACAGACGAAAACCGGACGCAACAAAAGGTTTATGTTTTATCCCCATCGGCCCGATATAAATAAGAGATTTAGGCCCATTGGGGATGGATGAATGGATGAGCAAAAGCAAGGCAACCCGGCGGAAAGAATCCTGTTCGCGCTGAAAAGAGCCGAAACCGGCGATTATTCGACTCGTATTGACACGGATTCCATCCATGGCGAGCTTCGGATCATCGCGCACGCCCTGAACCATCTTCTGACCAAAACGGAAAAGCGCATCACCTCCCTGGAAAATTTCATCGAGGATTTGACAGCGGATGCCAGCCGTTATCGTAACATCATCGACAGCATCGAAGAATCTTATTTTGAGGTGGATCTCAAGGGAACCCTTCAGTTTTTCAACGAACGCGTCAGTCTGGATTTGGGATATGCCGAGGAAGAATTGTACAGCATGCACTTCTCGCAGCTAACCGATCAAGAAAACGCCACAAAGCTTTACCAGGCCTTTCATCACGTGTTTCTGACAGGTCAACCCATTAAAAGTTTCCGCTGGGATGTTTTAAAAAAAAACAAAGAAAAGCTCTCCGTCGAAGCGTCGATCTCATTAAGAAGGAACGAAAAAGGCGCCCCCATTGGTTTTCGGGGGATTGTCCGCGATATCTCGGAACGCAAAAAAGCGGAAGACGAGCTTCGTTTGAGTGAAGAGAGATATCGGACAATCCTGGAAATCACGGAAGAAGGCTATCTTGAAAACGACTTGAAGGGCAATGTGATCTTCGCCAATGATATGGCCTGCCGATTGATCGGATATGAAAAAGAGCAGCTCATCGGCAAAAACTACCGCGACTATCTGACGCCCAACGTCGCCGACCACATGCGGCAATTATTTCACCACATTTACGTGACCGGAAAGCCCCAGCTGCTGGTCGATTACGATCTGGTGCGCCGAGACGGAACGGTCAAAAATTACCAAATGAACGCCGCCTTGATGCGGGACGGCGCAGGACATCCTTGCGGGTTTCGAATCCTGACGCGGGATATGAGCCTGTATAAACAAACGAAAGACGCTTTGCAGAAAAGTCAAGAAAAATACCGCAACATTTTGGAAAACATGGCCGAAACGTATCTGGAAATGGATCTTCAAGGCCATTTTGTGTTCTTCAACGACTCGCTTTGCCGCGTCTTGGGCTACTCCCGCGATGAGCTTCAAAACGCCGACTACAGGCTGATCACCCCGCCGGACCATCTGGATAACATTTCAAAAGCGTTTCATGACATTTACGCCACGGGGAAACCGAAAACATTCAGCGACTATGAACTGATCGCAAAAAACAACTCGGCCGTTTACATGAACATGTCCTTTTCCCTCCTTCGGTCCCCATCCGGGGAACCTATCGGATTCTTCGGTCTCGGACGGGACGTCACAGAGGAAGTCCAAAATCGACGAAAGATTGAAGAAAGTGAAAGACACCTGCGAATCATCACGCAAAATATTCGAGATGTCATCTGGACGATGGACTTCGATCTCCATTACACGTATGTCAGCCCATCTGTTTCTCAGCTTCTTGGCTTTACCGTCGAAGAAGTTCAGCAAATGCCGCTTCGGCAGGTTTTGCCTCCTGAAAGGTTCAATAGGATCAAACAGATGCTCGCTGAACAGATGAACGACGCTCTCCAAGGCGGCGCGCAAGAATTATCAAAAACAGTCACTTTTGAAATGCCGATGATGTGTAAAAACGGAAAGACCATCTGGGTGGAAATCACCGCCAACTTCAATCTGGATG
>CAZPTW010000148.1:0-7341 GCA_964589235.1 uncultured Smithella sp.
ATCCGTCAGCGTTTTCCAATCCGCTCCGTATCCCGACGCGCCCACGAGACACACCACCATCAACGCCGCTGCAAATGTCTTCATGAAAATAATGCCTTCCCCCCTCACTCCATCATGGGGTCTCAGTATCCCTGAATCGACTCCCCCTGTAAAGAAAAACGTTTCCGGTCGGACATCGCGGGCCACGATCATGATTGACATTCCCGCCCGTTCATCGCTATAGTGACAGTCGATCATCGCAATAAAAACAACCGGCTCAGACCGGTCCGGAAAGGAGCTCACATGAGTCGTTCTTTGACGATAGCAATGTCTCAGGGGAAAGAAATTCCGCTTTTGTCCAACATGGCCTGCCGCCACGGGCTCATCACCGGCGCCACCGGAACCGGCAAAACCGTCACCTTGCAGAAAATGGCGGAGTCCTTCGCGGACATCGGTGTGCCGGTCTTTTTAGCCGATGTCAAAGGCGACTTATCGGGCATCGCCCAGGCGGGTGCCCCCTCCGACAATCTCCTCAAGCGGCTCAAGAGTATCGGCGTCGACCGATACCACCCGCATGCCAACACCACGGTATTTTGGGATGTCTTCGGTGAAAAAGGCCATCCGGTCCGCGCCACCGTTTCCGATATGGGGCCGCTTTTGCTGTCCCGCTTGCTCAATCTCAATGAAACACAATCCGGCGTGCTGACGCTCGTGTTCAAAATCGCCGACGACCATGGCCTTCTTCTGCTCGATTTAAAGGACCTGCGGGCGATGGTTCAATTCGCGGGCGACAACGCGAAAAAATTCACTACCGAATACGGCAACATCTCCGCCGCGTCGATCGGCGCGATTCAACGCGCCCTTTTGACCGTCGAAGAACAAGGCGGAGACCAATTCTTCGGAGAGCCGATGCTCGACATCGCCGATTGGATGCAAACCGACGGCGAGGGGCGCGGCGTCATCAATCTGCTGAGCGCCGAAAAGCTCTACCTTCGTCCCAAACTCTATTCGACTTTCCTTTTATGGATGCTTTCCGAACTCTTCGAGCAACTGCCGGAGGTCGGAGAGATAGACAAACCCAAACTGGTGTTTTTCTTCGACGAAGCGCATCTGCTCTTCACCGACGCCCCCGCCGCGCTTCTGGAAAAGATCGAACAGGTCGTCCGGCTGATCCGCTCCAAAGGCGTGGGGGTCTACTTCATCACGCAAAACCCCTTGGATGTGCCGGACAAGGTTCTGGCTCAGCTGGGCAACCGGGTCCAGCACGCGCTTCGCGCTTTCACGCCACGCGACCAGAAAGCGGTGAAAACAGCGGCGGAAACCATGCGTCCCAATTCCGCCTTTGACGCCGCTTCGGTGATCACGGAACTCGGTGTCGGCGAGGCGCTGATTTCCTTTTTAGATGAAAAAGGAAGGCCGGCGCCGGTGGAACGGGCCTTCGTCATAGCGCCGGCGTCGCGCATCGGCGTTTTGACCGATGCCGAACGGTCGACGTTGATTCAAAATTCCCCGCTTTACGGACACTACGAAAAGGTGTTGGATCGTGAATCGGCTTTTGAAAAACTCCACGCGGCCGTCACCGGCCAGCCGAAAGCCGGGCTGCCCGATGGGCAGGCAGACCCGTCTTCGGCATCCCAACCCGGCCAAACACTAAGCGGGGCTTTAAGCGAATTGCTCTTCGGCCGCACCGGTCCCCGCGGCGGTAAAACCGAGGGCATGGTGCAGGCCGCGGCCAAAAGCGTGGCTCGAACCATCGGCTCCTCTGTCGGTCGGGAGATCGTCCGCGGGGTTTTGGGATCGCTCCTGGGCGGAGGACGCCGGAGGTAAACTGGATTTAAGGACGATCAAAAGGCAGGGGCACCTGCAACAGGGATGGATAACAGCGGCGGCACGGTCCGCGTTGATAAGAGCGGGCGCGGCAGGCCTCAAGATCGATAAAATAGCCGAACTTGGCGCACCAGACATTCTCACGCCGGGCTTTTCGCGCCGACGTCAAACGCTTTTCACCGGCGACGTTTTGATAAACGAATTTTTTCATGAAAGACAGGACGAATCGACATTCGTCGACGCCGCCAAGGAACAAGCCTTCCCCGGGGAGGACATTCCAGATTCCGCCAGTCCCTGGCAAGGCGACACGAACGTCTTCTTTACACCCGATTACTTTTTACCGGTTTTTTTCTTGGCCTCGGGTTTTTTCGCCGCGGGTTTCTTGGCGGCGGGTTTCGCCTTCGGGGCAGGTAGTTTTTTCTTGGGAACGGCCAACGCTTTCTTCGGCGGTTTGGGCCCCTTGTTGGTCATCGGTTCGTCGCAACAGACCAGTTCGGCGACCACGCAGTCGCAATCTTCATCGACCACCAAAGCAAGTCCACATACCTCGCAACAAAGCAAATCACCCGGCTTTACTTTCGACATGAACATTCCCTCCTGTGTTGTTGATGGGTCCAAACTTTTTCTTTCGATCCGCGAGACTCGGATGTCGGCGATTTTAGTTTAAATTTTTTTTTCTTTCAAGCACTGATTGATCGTTTTGGGTCTTTTCCCCTTTTTGATTCAGACGCCGTTTTGAGCGTGCTCGCTTTTTCTCAAACAAACACAAGGACGTCTTGACTTTGAATAGGGCTTTGATATGATTTCCCAAATCCATCGGATCCGGCCGCCTGTAGAGGCGGCTTTTTGGGAGGGGGGCGGATCGCGAAATCAAGCCTCTTATGAAAACCACGCCGGCAGGAAAACTTCCCATGAGAGACGTACTGAAGAAAGCCGTTCGAATGACACCGCTTAAAATCACCCTCTTCGTGATCGCGGGGATGCTGGTTTTTTTCCTTTTCGACTTCCAATTCCTGAGATTCGTGGAACTCAAGGCTTTGGACATCCGGATGCTGTCACGCGGGGAATTGAAACCCGGTCCGGAAACCGTCATCGCCGCCGTCGACGAACAGAGCGTGGCGGAACTGGGCCGCTGGCCTTGGCCGCGTACCCTGATCGCCCGCCTGATTGACCGCCTGAAGGCCGATGGCGCAAAAGCCATCGGGTTTGATATCATTTTCTCCGAACCGGCCCTCAGTGATCAACTCCAAACGCTCGACGCGCTCCAACGCGAACTCCAAAAAGACGGGGCCGTCCCACCCAGAATCGCCAAATTCCTCACTGATAGACGAGCCGCCGCCGACACAGACGCGATTCTGGCGGCGTCCATTGAAAAAGCGCAAAATGTGACGCTGGGCTATTTTTTCCATTTCGCCGGAAGCAAAGAAAAGGCACTGTCCCATGTCACGCCCCAGAAGATTCAAGCCAGTCTTCCGCTGATTGAAAATTCCCGTTACGCCATGATCAATTCCACCGGGCCCGTACCGGACGATTCGTTTCTACCGCGCGCTTTCGCCCCGGAGGTCAATATCCCCGCCATTTCGCGGGCGGGCGTCAACAGCGGATACTTCAACATGCTGCCGGACCGCGACGGATCCAACCGCCGCGCGCCGCTCGTGATCGCCTGTCGAGACAACTATTACGCGTCGCTCGCGGTGTCGCTCGTGCAATCGTATCTGGGATTCCCCCCCTTGGCGTTGGATTTGGAGCCTTACGGCGTCAAAAGCGTCCGCATCGGGGACCTCTCGATTCCCGCGGACGAATCGGGCCGGCTGCTGATCAACTACCTGGGCCGGGCCCATACGTTCCCGCATTATTCCATTGCCGACATCCTGGCCGGCAAAACCGCGCCTGGCACCTTTCGGGACAAAATCGTCTTGATCGGTGCGACAGCCGCGGGCATTTACGACTTGCGGGTGACGCCCTTTTCTTCAAGCTATCCGGGCATCGAGATTCACGCCACCGTCATCGATAACATTTTGCATCGACACTTCCTCTATCATTCCACGGTGACGCGCTTTATCGATGTCTGCACCATTGTTTTTTTGGGACTGCTCATCGGTTTTCTGATTCCGCGACTCTCTCCGATTGCGGGAATGCTTGCGGCCTTCGGCCTCATCGGCGCTTATGTGGCCGCCAACTTTCTGATTTTTTTCAGATTCAACGTCTGGCTCAACTTGGTTTTTCCGTTTATCACGATGGTGTTGATTTATTTGGGCATCACGATCTACCACTATGTCCAGGAGGAAAAAGAGAAAAGAAAAATCCGCGGCGCATTTCAATACTATTTGAACGCGTCTGTCATCAATGAAATGCTCAAGGATCCCGCCAAGCTGAAACTCGGGGGCGATAAGAAAGACTTAAGCGTCATGTTCTCGGACATCCGGGGATTCACCACGCTTTCCGAGAAACTCTCGCCGCAGGAGCTCGTCTCCCTGCTCAATGAGTACCTTACCGCCATGACCCGGCAGGTCTTCAAGTACGACGGCCTTTTGGACAAGTACATCGGCGACGCGATCATGGCCGTCTTCGGCGCGCCGCTTTCTCAGCCGGATCACGCCAGACGCGCCTGCCTGACCGCATTGGACATGATCAAAGAGCTTGACGCTTTGCAAGGAAAATGGAAATCCGAAGGCCGTCCGGAGATTCATATCGGTATCGGCATCAACTCCGGCGAGATGGTCGTCGGCAACATGGGCTCGGACATGCGCTTCGACTACACGGTTATGGGGGACATGGTCAATTTGGCCTCCCGGCTGGAAGGCACCAACAAGGAATACGGCACCTGTATTATCATCAGCGAATTCACCTACGAGGCCGTGAAGAACGATATGTGCTGCCGGGAACTCGATTTTGTCCGTGTGAAAGGCAAGGTCAAGCCGGTCAGAATCTACGAACTGCTCGGGGAAAAGAAAGATGAAGCGAAGCACAAAGACATGATGGAAGCGTTTGCCGAGGCGCTTTCGCTTTACCGCGAAGGAAAGTTCAACGACGCCATTTCCGCATTTCTGAAAGTGCTCGACATCCGCCCGGGCGATCCTGTTTCGTTGATGTTCATGGAACGGTGCATGAATTTAAAGGAAAATCCGCCTCTGCTCCCCTGGGACGGCGTATTCGTCATGATGAAGAAATAATGACTGTGGGGGACGATGTGAACATCGCTCCCCACATTTTTGTGTGATCAAGAAGATGGTGATGTCCAATGCCCCTCAGAACCGAACAGAAATACCGAAGCTGGGTCGAAGTGGATCTCGACAGTTTCGCGGCCAATCTTCGTGAAATCAGGCGCCTGATCGGCCCCAACGCCGCGTTTTTACAGACGGTCAAAGCCGACGCCTACGGGCACGGCGCCATTGAGATATCCAACGCCGCCCTGCGTGAAGGCGCAAGAATGCTTGGGGTGGCCAACGCCGATGAAGGCGTCCAATTGCGCGTCAGCGGCATCGATGCGCCGATTATCATCTTGGGACCGTCGACGATCGCCGAAATTCCGGATATCATCAAATATTCCCTGACACCGTCTGTGTCCGACGCGGGGTTCGCCCGCGAACTGGAGGCCCAACTGGCCAAATCCGGCCGTAAACTGACCGTGCACGTCGAAGTGGACACCGGAATGGGGCGCGGCGGCACGCTCTACAGCGAAGCGTTGGACTTGATCCTCACGATTCAAAAGCTTCCGCATCTCGTGCTCGAGGGCCTTTTCAGCCATTTCGCCGCGAGCGAAACCCTGTCATCCTACAATGAATGGCAGTGGAAGTTGTTTTCAGACTTGCTGACCGAACTTTCAACCCGAGGCATCCACATTCCCATCCGCCACATGGACAACAGCGGTGCCATTTTGAACTATCCGACCCTGGCGCTGGAGATGACCCGCCCCGGTCTGATGACCTACGGCATTTATCCATCCGACGAAACAAAGGACAAGGCGACCCTGACACCGGTGATGTCCTTTAAAACAACCATCGTCTTGGTCAAGGCGTTTCCACCGGGCTGGGGCATCGGCTATAACAGCACATACGTCACCAAAGCCAGAACCCTGGTGGCGACCATTCCCGTGGGATACGGTGACGGCTATCCTTTCATCCTATCCAATCAAGGCGAAGCGTTGATCCGCGGCCGGCGCGCTCCGATCATCGGCCGTGTCTCCATGGACCTCTGCACGCTGGATGTCACCCACATCCCCGACTGCCAGGTCGGCGACGAAGTGGTTTTGCTGGGCCGGCAGGGCGACGAATATATCAGCGCCAACGAAATCGCGGCCAAGGCTCAGACCATCAGCTACGAAATCCTTTGCGCGCTGGGGAAGAGAGCCCCACGCGTCTTTCTTCACAAAGGCAAAACCGACGCGGTGGAACCCAGGCTCCGCCGGATTTTCATCCCCGGTGAGGAAAAATCACTGGCCCGTATCGACAGCATGATCCGCCAGTGTCTTCAGGCCCGGGCACGCGACGAGGAACTCGGCGACGCCATCTACTATGAAATGCTTGAAACACTTTTCGGGAAGGAAGACCGCCAGCTGGAGCTTCGTTCCTCCTTCCGCTACGACATCGCCATTTCCCAACTTCCCGAGAGAGCCGATTTGAGACGCCGCTCGGAGGCTTATTTTCAACTGAAAACGCATGTCGAATACAGCAAGACCATTCGCAGCGACATTTTCATGATCGGCTGCGCCTCCGACCGAAGCCAACTCGACGCACTCATTGAAGACGAGCATTGTGAATATCGATGGATCTTGGGCGGAGGTGACGATTTGGAGATCGAGCGCGACTTCACCGTCGAAAAAATGCGAATCGACGGGGAGAATATCCCCGTGATCGAGGCCAAAAAGACCTCGAGGGGCTACGAAGTCTGGTGCGGAAGCGAATCCCTGAAAGCCAAGATCAATCAGGAAGTGAAAATCGAAATTGAAATTCTCACCAAGAAGGCCAAAAACAACCGGACGTTTCCCGTCTATCTGCTGTATCCAACCCAAGGGTTGGAAATCAATTTTTCCTACGAGCACGCCGGTTTGAAAAACGTCCGGGCGGAGAGCTTTTTTGCCGGCCGCCACCCGCAGGCCGCCATTTCCGTGTCGAAGGATCGAGCCATCACCGTCCGGATCGCCCCAGGGGAATGGGTTTTTCCGACAAGCGGCGTCATTTTTATTTGGGACGTTTGAAAAAGGCTCAAGGCTCCAAATCGTCCGACGCGACACGACGGAGGCAACCGGCCGGCCGCCTCCTGAATGGATGGCGGGTCTTTGCGCTTTCGGCGATCAGCCGCCGCGATTGGGGATGGGCGCGTTTTCTTGAGGGGGGACGACATCGGAGGAAGAATCCGGCCTCATCGAAGATCCACACGCGTTGCCTCTTGCCATCACCATCGGGGATCCCGCGAAGAGGACCGGGGATTTTTTAAAAAAGATAGATCATCAAAAGGAGGAGGGACAATATGCTCAATTTCACCTTTTATAATCCAACCAAAATCATTTTCGGGGCCGGAACGATCAAAAACATC
>CAZPTW010000149.1:0-7317 GCA_964589235.1 uncultured Smithella sp.
GCAGTCAGGGAAGTTAAGCCAGGAAGAGGCGGCAATGGTCTTGGGCGTATGTCCCCGGACATTTCGTCGTCAGATCTGCCGTTAGAATGACCGTCACGCGGCGGGGCGCTCGTCGGCGGCCGGATGGCGCTAAGGCTTTTAAATCGTCCAGACGACGTTATGGTCGGATATGCTCCAACCATTTCAAAATCGCCTCCGCGATCACGGCATGCCCACGCTCGTTGGGATATCGGGAATCAGCCAGCAGAAGGTCCTTGCCGGACAAACCATGTATGTCAAGATATCCGTCCCAGAAGATATGAACGGGAATCAGCCCGCAGTCCAAGTCCGCCGCGACGATCCTTAAAGATCGGTAAAAGAGGCCGACGGCGCCCATTTCCTCCGGATCGTCGAACATCTGGGACGAAGCCAGGAAGATTCGGGAAACACCGTGCGTCCTGGCCGTTTGGACCATGCGCACGATATTTTCTTGAAACTCGGAGCGGAAAACGTACTGAAAAGCGTCATCGACACCGAAGTGGATGAGCAGAATATCGGGCGCCACGCTCTCCAAAACGCCTCTGAAAGTCTCTATCCCGTCGAAAGAGGTCTGCTGGAAACCGGATATATTGATCACATCGATGCCTTTTCCGGCAAGGGCCTGCCTCAAAATGTCCACGTAGCCCCGTCTTACCCCATATCCCGCGGCGATGCTTCCGCCTCGAATCAACAACTTCATGGAAGTCCTCCTCGCGACCGTTGATTGAAGAAGGAGTCTAGCGCCGAAAGCCTCTGACGGTCCGGCGCCAAATCGTCGGTTTCCAAAACCCCTCGTCACCAGCTTGAAGCTTACGCTCACCCGACGCCGACCGACGTTCGTGTCCGGGTCTCAGATGAAAATCATCTTGACTCATCTACCGGCCTGTGTTTACTTTTTTTACACACACTTTGAAGCCTCTTGGTTGTGTTTTCCATCAACGTTATGAAGAGCCCCGGCGGACAAAGGAGATGAGCTCATGAGTCGAAATCAGGAAATTGCTGAACTTCAAGATATCCTCCGTCTGCAAAAAGGTCTGCAGGACATCACCAATTGCATCAACGCCGCTCAAAACATCCGACAAATGATCCTTGAGGCGCGCTTGAAGATCAGCGAGCTCTTCCAAGTCGAGGCAACGCATATTTATGTCATAACCGGTAAAGAGAAAAAAGAAATTTATACCGTTATTCCGGCCGGCGATCAGCCGCGGGAAAGGAGAACCGCCGTCGGCAATCACACGATTCCCGGCTATGTCGCCAACACAGGTAAGATGGTCAGAATCACCGATTTCAGCAATAATCTGCAACTCAATCGGTATTCGGATTTGATGTTGGAAACAAGCGCCGACAGCCGCTTCGGTGTGCCGGTCAGGCAGATTTTGGCGATGCCGGTGATCTATGGCGGTGAAATTCTGGGGGCCATTGAGATCATCAACAAACGCGGCGGCGAAGACTTTAAAGATGAAGAACCGGTGCTCCTTCAGGAGATCGCCGATGTGCTGGGCATTGCGCTCTACAACCAACAGCGGATGGATCCCAAGATCAAAAAATCGAAATTCAGCTATCTGGTCACCAATGATCTCATCACGGAAGCGGATCTCAACGCAGCCCGGGAGGACGCCCGGGTAGGGAAAGAACCTCTCGAAGACGTGCTGATGAAAAAATACAGCATCAGCAAAAGCGACATCGGCCAGTCTCTGGAATATTTCTATCAATGCAAATTTTTTTCCTTTGATCCCAAAATGACCATCCCCGGCGATCTGATCAAGAATTTGAAGAAGGAATATCTGACCCGGGAAGTCTGGGTCCCTCTTGAAAAAACCGACAAGGGCATCCGCGTCCTGGTTGATGATCCGCAAAACATTCTCAAACGAGACGCCATCGAAAGCTTGATGAAGTCAAAAAGCATCGTTTACGACGTCGCGCTCAAAGACGACATTCTGAAATACATCGATTTCTTTTTTCGGTCGGATGCCGAACAGTCGACTTTCACCGACCTTTTAGGCAAATTGGAAAGTGTTGACGGCCCGCAGGACGCCGATGACGGCGATGAAGGCATTCGCGAGTCCGACAGCGCGATCATTCAGCTGGTCAATAAAATCATCAATGACGCTTTTGCCCGGCGGGCTTCCGATATTCACATCGAGCCGGATGTCATCGACAAGAACGTCTTGGTCCGATACCGGATCGACGGTGAGTGCGTGCTTTACCAAACCTTGCCTTACAGCTATCGGTCCGCAATCATCTCCAGGATCAAAATCATGTCCAATCTGGACATCACCATCAAGCGGCTGCCGCAGGATGGAAAGATCAAATTAAAAAAACCGGGCGTGGGAGAGATTGAACTGCGCGTTGTGACCATTCCCACTCAAGGCGGTGTCGAAGATGTCGTCATGCGCATTCTGGCCAAAGGGGACACCTTGCCTTTGGAGGCCATGCAAATGACGCCGCGCAATTACCGCGAGTTATTGAAGATTTGCGAAAAGCCCCACGGCATGATTCTCTGCGTCGGCCCCACAGGGTCCGGAAAGACGACGACCCTGCATGCGATTTTGAGCCATATCAACAAACCCGACCGAAAAATTTGGACGGCGGAAGACCCGGTTGAAATCACCCAGCGTGGTCTGCGCCAGGTGCAGGTGCATCCCAAAATCGGGTTTGATTTCGCAACCGCCATGCGGGCGTTCCTTCGCGCCGATCCCGACGTCATCATGGTCGGCGAGATGCGCGACTTCGAAACCGCCAAAATCGCGGTGGAAGCGTCGCTCACGGGACACCTGGTGCTGAGCACACTGCACACCAACAGCGCCCCGGAAACCAACTTCCCGCTTTTGGATATGGGCATCGATCCGCTCAACTTCGCGGACTCTCTGCTTGGGATCTTGGCGCAACGCCTGGTGCGGACACTGTGCGACAAATGCAAGGAAGCGTACACCCCCACGGCGGAAGAGTTCGACCAAATCGTCGAAAATTACGGGAGAGACCATTTCGCAAAACAAAACATCCGTTATTCAAAAAATTTGAAACTTTATCGTCCCAAGGGGTGCGACAGCTGCGACAAAACCGGATACCGAGGGCGGATCGGCGTGCATGAACTCTTGATCAACTCCGAAGACATCAAAAAACGAACCATTGAGCGGCGAGAAAGCATCGACGTCATTCGCAGTCTCGCCCAGTCGGAAGGCATGCTGACCCTTTATCAGGACGGCATTTTAAAGGCATTACAAGGCGTCACCGACCTCAAACAGGTGCACAGGGTCTGCATGAGCCGCTGAGACGTTCAGTGCTTCCAGCACGGCCCGGCCGTCCAAGGAAACAAAACGCCGAGAGTGCGCCTGAATCGGATCGTTTTTCACCGAAAAGTCAAAAGCCTCAGACGCCATCCGGCGCCTGGGGCTTTTTCACACGGTCAATCGATTTTTCCAATTTTCAAGATCAGGGGTTTGAGCGTCATGCCGTGATATTTACCGGCTTTTTTGACCAACTCGGCGTCGGCTTGATTTCTCGCCCACCACACATACAAATCGGCCGGGGTGAATTTTCCGTCTTTCACGCTTTGATAAGCGGTCGTGATATAAATGCGGCCCGCGTCGCTCAGCCCGTGCATTTCAACGGGATACTTATCCCCTAAAATCGGCATGATCTTGGAAAAAGCGGCTCGAACCGCATAAACATTGTCTTGTGTTCCCGCCGCGACAATGGCCTTGGCCAAAGCGTGCATCGCGGTGTAGTGAAACACGGCTTCCCATGTGTTGTTTTTCTTGTATTGGGCCCTGTATTTTCTATCAAACTCCTTGGCCGAAGGAATGGGAATACTCTGGACGGTCGCGGATCCGATGGTGTTTTCCATCAGCTTCGTCCCCAACAGCATCTGGGATAGATCTTCGAGCTTGGCCTGTCCCAAAACGAGGAATCCGCCTTTGTACCCCATGTTACGAGCCTGTTCAATGACGAGCGCGGTGGTCCCGGACGGTCCCCCGATCAACATGACATCGGGTTTCGTGGCGAGCGCCTCCTTCAGGGGTTCCACAAAATCCGTGCGCGTGTAATAGTTGACGGCTTTGTCCGCCGTGATTTTACCGCCGAGTTTCTGCCAGTTGGCTTTGAATGCCTGCCGCCATTCATCGCCGTAGTCGCCAAACGTGACCACCATGGCGGCTTTGCGCCAGCCGCGCGCCCAGGCCATCTCCGCGTAAACCTGCGCTTCAACGGTCAGAAGCGGCGTAAACACGATTAAAAGATTGTTTTTCAATTCGGTCACTTTGGAAGATCCTGTGTAGCCCATCACGAGGAATTCGCCGCACGGTTCTTCATTGATCTTCAGAAGCGCGAGGGTCGTCGTGGAAACGGGATTGAAAATCGCGAGGGCGTTTTTCTCGAGAAGCTGCCGGGCATTCTCGGTGGCCAGAAATGGACTCACCTTGTCGTCCATTCGTTCCAGCCGGAAGGTCCATTTTTGCCCGTCGGCCAGGATGCCGCCTGCGGCATTGAGTTCCTTGATGGCCATATCCAGTCCGTTGACGCAATCCTGTCCGTACTCGGCGGCCGGTCCGCTGAGAGGCCCGGTAAATCCAATCACCAATTCCGCGGCCGGAACGGATGTCCTCCACATCATGATCACCGCCAGCGCCAGTATCCATGGAATCCTCTTACAATGCCTCATCTTTTCCTCCTCATCAAGATTAGAGATTCACTCACCAAATATCGGGGCGGAGCCGAAATACTTAGATGTCTTGTAATTTATCGATGGCCTTCCGGGACGACAAGACCAAGCCGTCATCCTCCGGGGTCTTTTTCACCAAGCCGGAGAGCGTCTTTGCGTCTTCGCCGGCTTTGGTTTTGGACGTTGCCTGGACGGACGGTTGTTCCGGATCGGATTTCTCCGCCTTCGCGGCTCCCGACGCAGGCGGGACAACGGCCGTCGAGCTTAGCTTCGCGCGCAGGAGATTGACGCTGCGCACGAGGTCCCCCATGGTATCGTCTCCCTCCCCATCCAGGGGTTTCCCCGGCTTGCCCGCGACATAGTCCTTCAAGACGCCCGCCACCTCAGAAATCGGAGCGATGACATGATCCTTCATCATGCTTTGAATGAAACCGGGGATCATGAACACGCTCAGGACTAAAAGAACGGCCAGCGCCAAAAGAACCCCGAAAAACATGAAACCGGGTGATTCGCCCGTCTCCCCTCCCTTGCTTTCCAGAGAGACCAGATCGACCAAAAGTCCGCTTGCAGCATCCATCTTTTCATTGGCTGCGCTCAAATAGGCGGCGCCCGTCCCCGCGGGGGCAAGTTTCATGAATCTCAACGCCGATTTTTGAAACTCCGTGAGGTTACCTAGAATGGCTTGAAAGAATTTTTTTCGCTCCTGGCTGATGCCGGATTCCAGAAGTTTCTTGATGGTTTCAAGATCCTCCTGGATCAGAGCCGCCTGCTGATCGGAAAACTTTTCGATTTCCTTCTTGTCGATATTGGACATCACCATGCTTTGAATTTTATACAAATTCGTCTGAACCAGAGAAATGTCTTTTAAAAGTTTGACCGCCGCTTGCGTTGTGTTGGCCTCCCCATCGGCACTTTTCCCCGACGAGAAATGAACCGCCACAAGACCGACCGCCGCAACGAGGATAATGACAGCTATCAGAATTAAAAGCTGCATGGACAATTTCTTTTGCCCGGATTTTAAATCATTCCTTGAATTCATAGCGCTATTCGATACCCCCTATTTTGAAATTGATCATGACGACTCTCATCCATTTTTTTTTCAACGCCGAGCGTGGCTTTGGTTTTTTGCAAGACCATTTTCCGCCTCTTTCCATGCCGGATCTTGGATCGCGTTGCTTGGGCGGGTTCCACAAAACGGCAGGTTGCATCAACCGCTAGATTTTTTTTAGTTTTTGAAAATACTTGGCGTGCATTCCCTTGTCAAGACAATTTTCAAGGATTTTGACAAGCGCTTGTTTGTGGACATTTTTTTGGTCGAAATCCGTGATTTGATCAAAATGAATTGTTCATCTTGATAGATTTTAAAGGACATGATATGGCAGAAAATCCTTAAGCCATTGACTGCAAAGCAAAATATCCAAAACCTTATTTCGGCACAACTATTGCAAAATTCAGGGTGTGAATATGGTTGGCCGGGATTAAAAATAAAGATGGTGCATCATGAAAGACTTAAGTCGATTCGACATCTACCCCTCTTCGGGCCTTCAGAGCAAAGAGAGCCTCACGCCGGATCGTGTCAGAGAGGTTTTGATTGTCGATGACGAAGAACCACTGCTCTTGACGATTGCCGAAGGCCTAAGCATTTATAAAAAATATTTGAACTTGCACACCGCCACCAACGGCGCGGACGCTGTCAAGCTATTGAAATCATTGCCGATTATCGATTTGGTGGTCACGGACCTGAGCATGCCCAAGATGGATGGGTTTGAACTTTTGGCGTATATGAACCGAAATTACCCGCAGATTCCAGTGATTTTGATGACGGCGTTCGGAACGCCGAAAATCGAAGAGATCGTCAACAGCATGGGCCTCTTTCGTTACCTGGAAAAGCCGCTGGACATCAACAGCATCGCCGAAAATATTTTCGCGGCACTCAATATCAAACCGGCGTCGGCCCAGACCGGCATTGTAAACCGTCGGCCGATGAAAAACGATGAGGTGAAACAGGCGTTCGGCGGGATCGCCGCCAACTATTACAAGAAAACGATGCCGTAATGAACGATCATATCGAGAGACGAGGAAGTTTATGGGGGGATCCGTGAAAAAAGACATCAAGCTGATCATCGACAACGAAGATGCGGACCATACGGCGGCGGAAGCCGGAATCAAGGATGAATTGCAGCGTTGGCCTCTTTTCGGTCTTTCTGTCGGCAGTTTCCTCCAGGTCATCGCCATGGAGCGCCAGACTTGCATCATGGAGGTATACCTCAATCCGAGCCATTTTGGGCATTTCTGCTTTGTGGAAGGAGAGCTCTACGATGCCGTCTGCACTGATCTGGAAGGCGAGGCGGCCGCGATGGAAATGATCGGCTGGGAAAACGTCCGGCTGAATATCAAGCAGGTTCTCAATACCAAAAGCGTCACAAGAAAAATCGACAAAAATCTCATGCTCTTGTTGATGGAAAGCACAAGACGCCGAGACGAGATCATGAACGGGGGAGAGATCGATCCGGAAGAGGCAGAAGACATCGATGACCTCGACGACGTGGAGGCGGTCATCGACGATGAAGAGCGCGTCAAATTCGATGCCTGCCTCGGTATTTTGAGCAGTGAGATGGGGGAGGCCCTGACGGCCGCGA
>CAZPTW010000150.1:0-7305 GCA_964589235.1 uncultured Smithella sp.
CGCACGAGTTCCTCCGCACGGATGTGCGGCAAACCGCTGACCCGAGCGATATCCCGGCCGACAAATTGCACGGTACCGATTTCATATTGTCGAAGATCGGGATTCTGCTCATCGAGAACCTTTCCCATCGTCTCGAACGTCTCATCGAGAAAGGTCTTGAGCTCTTGACTTTCCAATCGTGTTGCTTCCTGATTCATTCTATGCCTCCTGTGGCGGGGACAGTCCTGACTGCGCCCGACATAATGTTACGCCGCGTGCGCCTCTTTTTGGAGCGTTTCAGTCAGACTCTCCACCAGCGTTTCCAGATATTCGTTGAGACTCCAAGCGACTTTATGGCCCGCCGCGCGCATCTCAATGCCTGAGACGATATCCGGATCGGTAAGGTAACGGATCGTCAATCCCTCGCCGATCTGGTTTTTCAAGGCTTCCTCTATTTCTTTTTGACGGTGGGAGGGGATGGTGAAAGCGCTTTGAATGGCCAGCCGGTTTCCGCCACCGGAGACGGCTTTACGCAGCTGCGCGCGCTTGTCCTCGTCCAAGCTCTTCACCCGGCGGAGGAATTCATCGATGATCCTCTCCTCGAGATCGGCGTCGGCAAGATCTGAAAGGGCTTTCCTCGCCGTTGCGTAAAGCTGTTTGGCCGCCCTCTGCCTTAAATCGAAGAAGAAAGCCTCTTGTTCACGAACGAGCATATCCTGCCAGCGCGCTTTCATCTGGCCGACGTCTTCCCGAACTTTTTCCATCAACTCCTTGCGCTTGGCCTCGGCGGCCACCGTGGCCTCGTTGAGCATTTGCTCTTTTTTCTCATTGAGCGCTTGGTTGCGTTTTTCATAAAGCTCGGCCTCCCGGCTGGCCTTTTGTTTCAGCTCTTCGGCTTCATTAAAGCGCGCGGCGATTTTGGCTTCCCGGTCGTCCATCGCCTTGAGAATTCGTCCGAAAAGAAACCTTTTGAGCAGGTACATGAGCAGCAGGAAGTTGAAGATTTGCGCTGCAAATACAAACCAGTCGATATGCATGGTTCATCCCCCTACTTGATGATAAAACTCCAAAACGGATTGGCGAAAATCAAAATCATGGAAATGACGAAACAGTAAATGGCAATGGATTCGATCATCGCCAAACCGACAAACAGGGTTCTGGTCAATGAATTCCTCTCATCCGGCTGCTGGGCGATCGCGGCCAGCGCCTGGGCGATGGCCTGCCCCATGCCCAATCCCGGACCGATTGAACCGATTCCCATTGCCAACCCCGCACCAATAATTGAGGCCATCGCGACGAGACTTACTTTGTCCATAAAAAACTCCTCCTTTAATCAAATTTTAGGCGGTCACGCCTTCTTTTTGCCCATCTACATGCCCTTCATCCTCAGTCGATAGCGCTGAGGCGATATACACCATGGAAAGGATCGCAAAGATGTACGCTTGAATCACGCCGATCAAAAGGCCTAAAATCTGCATGACGACGGGGAACAAAAACGGCGTCACGGCCAGTAGAATACCAATCACTTTCTCATGGCTCATGATATTCCCAAACAACCGAACCGTCAGCGCAAGCGTCCTGGATAATTCCCCCATGACATGGAACGGGAAGAAAATGAATGTCGGCTGGAAATATTCTTTGATATAGTGAAGAATGCCGTTTCGTGAAATCCCGTAATATGGAACGGCGATAAAGACACAGGTGGCCAAAGCCGCGGTGGTCGTCATCGACGACGTCGGCGCGACATATCCGGGCACCACCGCCAGCACGTTGGAGGTGCAGATGAACAAAAACAACGTGCCGATAAGCGGGATGAAATTGTCTGCGCCTTTTTTCGTCATTTCACTGATCTCTCCGCGAACGACGGAAACCAGCACTTCCAGAAAATGCTGCCATCGCGACACATTGATGTCGGACGACAGGTTGCGAGTCACCAAAATGGATCCCCCGACCAAAATGGCCATCACCAGCCAGGTATAGAGAATGGTCACGTTCAAGGTGATGAATCTCCAGCTCCAGATAATGACCTGATCCGGACTGATTTGATTTAATTGGACGATCTCCATAGCGTCTCCTTTCGCGGTTGATCCAACCGGTTTTTCATCGTTTTCAGTCCGCGGCGATGTTTTGGAGTCCCAGCCGGGACGTCAGAATCTTGCGCATTACGATAAACCCAATGAGTGCCGCCGCCGCTTTTTCCCACCGCCCATCCATCAAAAAGAACAAGGCCGTCGTGACGAGAACCGCGCGCAGTCCAAAACTGACCGCCATGAAGCCGACCCGGCTCGAGACGTAAGGCAAACGCTTGACTGTTTGCCAAAGCCCCAGGAAGTAAAATGCGCCCAGAACCAACCCAGCCCCAAACATCATTAGCAACGTGAAAACCGAGTCCCCGTTCATCTCATTCCTCTTCGACAATCCGACTGCGGATTCTTCGGACCCAATAGGCGGCGTTGATACAACCGACGATCACGCCCGCCACCAGACACATCAGCGCCCAGGAATATTGGCTGGGCCACGTTCGATCGATCCAAAGACCGATGGCGACGCCGATGAGCGTCGGGATGGCCACCGCCCATCCAATGATGCCGAACATGCCCAAACCGAACCACACGGTTTCATCTTTGTGTTTGAGCCCCTTGATGCGCAGCGCCTCCCGTTGGGCGACTTTTTCGGCAAAGTGATCCGCCACCTGTTTGCGCCGGGATTTGGAAGTCCGTCTTATTTCGACCATGTTTTCACTCCCTGTTATCCATAGGAAACGACTCCAAGGACATTCCTACTTCAATTCCATAAACCGCCGGATCAAGGATGCTTCGAGCTTGGCCGACGCCGACCGAACCAGCTTCTCCCGTTCGTCGAGACTTTCATATTGCTCGACGACCACCTGTTTGAGCTTCCCCAAATCCGGAGCCTTAACCGCGTTTCGTGTGGACACAAGCACGTTGGGCCCTTTTTTGACCAGCGTCCCGACATCCATCGCCAACAGCTGGGTCCCCCCGCCGTTGGCCGCTTCATACGAAAAGATGCCGGGGGCGAGCGTCGCGACGAAATCGATATGGTTGGGCATCAAACAAAACGACCCGTTCTCCGCCTCCGCGACGATTTTTTTGACTTCCACCTCCAGTAAAACTTCCGCCGGCAGTAAAATCTTAAGCATCATGGATTTTGGCCTCGTCAATGGATCCAATCATGTAAAGCGCCCGTTCAGGATACTCGGCGAATTCATCGTTGAGAATCCTTTCACACCCGTTGAGCGCGTCTTCGCGTGACACCATCTTGCCTGCGGTTCCGGTGAACTGTTCGGTCACGAAGAAAGGCTGCGTGAAAAACCGCTCCAACCGGCGAGCGCGGAAAACCGTCCGCTGATCTTCACGGGATAGTTCCGAAATCCCCAGCATCGCGATAATATCTTTGAGATCCTCGTAGACGGCCAGTGTCTTCCGGATCTCCTGAGCGATCTTATAGTGACGCTCGCCGGCGATATGGGGCATCAGCATTTTGGAGCCGGACTGCAGCAGATCGATCGCCGGGTACAAGCCCTCACTGGCCCGCTTGCGCGACAGGGCGATGGTAGCCGATAAATGTCCAAAGGTATGGACGGCGGACGGATCAGTAAAGTCATCCGCCGGTACGTAAACGGCCTGAATCGAGGTAATCGCACCGGTTTTGGTATTGCAGATGCGCTCTTCCAGCTCCGCTAGTTCCGTCGCCAGCGTCGGCTGATACCCCAGACGGGACGGCAACTGCCCCAAAAGCCCCGAGACCTCCATACCGGCCTGAATGAACCGGAAAATATTGTCGATCATCAAAAGCACATCCTGTTTGGCGTCATCACGGAAATATTCCGCCATGGTGAGCGCGGCGTGCCCTACCCGGAAACGGGCGCCGGGGGGCTCGTTCATCTGCCCGAACACCATCACGGTGTTTCCAAGAACACCGCTTTCCTCCATTTCACGGTAGAGTTCCTCCCCTTCACGGCAGCGTTCTCCGATGCCGCAAAAAATACTCATCCCTTCATGGGCGCTGACGGTGTTGTGAATCATCTCGGTGATCAAAACAGTCTTGCCCACACCCGCGCCGCCGAAAAGGCCCGCTTTACCGCCTCTTTCCAAAGGCGCCAGCACATCAATGGCCTTGATCCCGGTTTCGAAAATTTCAGAGACAGTCGATTGGTCCCGAAGCGGGATCGGTTCACGATGAATGGAACGCATCTCGCACCCTTCGACATTCCCTTTTTTATCAATGGTATTGCCGAACACATTGAACACGCGTCCCAGAAGCGGCGCCCCCACGGGAACTTCAAACGGTCGGCCGGTGTCGATGACGGTTGCGCCGCGGGCCAATCCCTGCGTGGGCGTGAGCGCGACCCCTCGAACCGTGTTGTTGTCCAATTGCGTAAAAACTTCGATGACCACCTCTCCCTGATCGCCGGCCGTCAAAACATTACGGATCGGCGGCGCCACGGGGAAGTGAACGTCAACAACGCTGCTGCGGACGGATAACACTCTTCCTTGATTGATTTGCTCTGCCACGATGAGTCACCTCTTTTTTTATTTTTTGGGGAAAGCAGTTCCCGACAATAGCGTCTCATAGGTTTCCGCCAGGGAATACATGATGTAATCAAAGATCAAGATGGTCCGTGTCTGGCTGTCGAGCGCTTGGTGCTGTTCGGTAATGGTGATGAAAATGGCCTGGAATTCCGCGTATAGCCAGATGTGGCGGCGCATCAAGATCACGGCATAGAGCGCCTCTCGAAGCGGAATACCTTCGCGGAAGCGATCTTCGGCGAATTTGGTCATGAAGGCTTTGATGGACGGGTAGGGATCTTTCAAGGTATAGACGGTGCTCAGCTTGCGGTAAAAGTCTGCCGCCTGCGGAACGATCCGGTCTTCGCTGAAGCGGTGGTAATAAGGGGTTCTGGCGTTTTTGATCACATCTTTCGCCCAAAGCCTGGCCATGGCTTCGGAATTGTTTGCCATCAGATCGAGTAACTTCAACGATGCCAGCATACATCTTCTCCTTCTTTCTAACCGAGCGGCCGGCCATCCACCGGCTTTCCCTTGTTCGGATGAATCACGTACACCTTGCAGCTTAAAGAACTTTCTCCTCTGATTTCAATCACAGCAACAGATATGCCAACCAAAAATCAAAATCATCGAATATCCACCGATCTTTTGATCCCTCTCATCTCCACCCTTCTTGCCCCCTCCCCCCGCAAGCCGAAATCCAGTTCCATCAAGTCTTTCGAAACTCACACCTCAACGGAAAGGATGGTCCCCAGGTATAAAAAATTTGATTTGAATGCTTTTTTCTAAACAGGAAAATGATGGTGCATCACAAAAGGGGTGACGGAAATGTCTTCACCGGGGATGACCGGTTCAACGCGATACACGTAAAAGGCGTGGCAGCGCGTGTTTTTCGGCAGACGACATTTCAGTCGCCCATCGACGACCTAAATGTCGCAGCGTCACCGTCTTTTGAAATCAAGAACTTCAGGGCAACCCTCGCCAAGAGCCGCTTTGAGACCGAAGCGATCCGGACGGATGAAACCCCGTGGATATTCCTTGGACGCAAAAGCATCCTATCCTTTTATGTTGAAATCGAGAGGTTCGAGGTACAAAGGGAAGAGGGGCTTTGTCTCCGGTATCTCTTCCCGCATCGCCATGAAAAGCGGACCGACCCCCATATCCAAAGCGAACGGCATCAGCGCGTCGTGATGGATCGGGATGAAGGTTTTCGGACGATACAATTTAATGAGGGGAAGCGTGGCCGGAACCTGTAATTGAGCGAAAGCCATCGCTTGGTAAGCAATCAGCGCGATGTCGGTTTTCACGATCTGCCTCATCAATATCTCTTCCGAACGGGTGATGGGACCGGTGCTGTCGCGAATGATCACATGGAAGCCGTCACCGAACGTCAAGAGGTAGGCAAATGTGCCTTTTTCGATGATTTCCCGCTCCCATGACCCCTTGAGCAAAATGGCCTCTTCTCGCTTTTTCATTTCCTCGGTCAGAGGCATGGCCAAGTTGCCGGCCTCGATTATTTTATCGGCATAGGGCGGGAAATCCCCATGTCGCGCGAGAACCGCTTGGACGGTAAAGCCGTTGAACGAATAAACAGTTCCATCCCTGACAAGACGGACTTGATCGTCGGACAAGCCCTGACAGAGCAGCTTTTCATAGGCGTAAGGCGGCGCGAAAACTTCGGCACCGGTTTTCATCGCGATGACAGCGGCGTCCGCCATGTGATCATAATGACCGTGTCCGATGAAGAGAAGGTCAGCTCGATGGATTTGCGACAGTTCGACGCCGATGGGCAAGTTTCGCGGTCCTCGATCGATGAACGCGTCGAACAGAAGAACCTGCCCCCGAAATGAAACCTCAACATTGGCGGTTCCCAGCCACCGAAGCATCAAGGTATCGTCACCGGTGGGCATCCGGCCGCCGGAGGAGGCCGGCAGCAAGTGGTCGTTGTATTGTGTCACGTCAAGCCCTCCGATCTGTCGTCTTGTTCCCTCTCATGGCCCGCCTGGCGTTTCAAGGCAAGAGCGCCAGAAAAATCCGAACGCCCTTGCCTTGGGAGTCTTTTAAAACTTGGCTACCAGGGATCGACATAGGAATGCCCGGCCTCTTCCGGCCGTCTTTCCGGAACGGATGCAAGACCTCGCATGATCCACTTGCGGGTGTCCGCCGGATCGATCACAGCGTCGATTTCCTCGTAGGAAGCCATATTGACGGCCTTGCCCCGTTCGTAGAGCTGGGCGACTAAAAACTCGTAGAGTTCTTCGCGCTTTTGCGGATCCTCCACGGCGGCCAATTCCTTCCTGAACCCGGCCTTGACTGCGCCTTCCAATCCCATGCCGCCGAACTCGCCCGTCGGCCAGGCCGCGGTGAAAAAAGAGGAATGGAAACTGCCTCTGGCCATGGCCATGGCGCCCAAACCATACCCCCTGCGCAGAACGATGGTGAAATAAGGAACCGTGATATGCGACCCGACGACAAACATTCGACAGACATGGCGCACTTGGGCGCGTTTCTCGATTTCCGGCCCGACCATAAAGCCCGGCGTGTCGCATAGGGACAGAATCGGTAACCCATGCGCATTACAGAGCTGCATCAATCGGGCGGCCTTATCCGCGCCTTCAGCTTCGATCGCCCCGGCCGCCACCATGGGGTTGTTGGCGATAACGCCGAATGGATGCCCCTCGATGCGAATCAACCCTGTCACCATGCAGGCGCCGAATTTGGGACGCAATTCCAGGAAAGAATCCGTATCGGCCAAGGCTTTGATGACGTTTCGGATATTGTAGGCTCGCTTACGACT
>CAZPTW010000151.1:0-7298 GCA_964589235.1 uncultured Smithella sp.
AATATTAGCTAAATGTGAAATCAACCGCAAGGAGTCAATGAACGTTTTGCCGGCCTCCAGCCCTCCCTGTATGCCGAAACCGATGATCGCGCCGGCGCCCTTGGACAAATATTTGTCGGCCCTTTCTTTTTCCGGGCTGGACGACAACCCCGGATAATTCACCCAAACGACTTTGGGATGTTTCTCCAGATACTCCGCCACGGCCAATGCATTTTCGCAATGCCGATTCATCCGCAAGGGCAGCGTCTCTATGCCCTGCAATAATAAAAACGAATTGAAAGGCGATATCGCCGGTCCCAAATCACGTAAGAGCGTCACACGCGCTTTCAGGATATAGGCGATGTTTCCGACGGGCTTCAACGCTTCGACGAAATTCAACCCGTGGTAACTGGGATCAGGATCGGCAAGAAGAGGATAGCGCCCATTGGTCCAGTCGAATTTTCCGGAGTCCACAATCAAACCACCCAGCGATGTACCGTGCCCGCCGATAAACTTGGTCGCGGAATAGACGATGATGTCCACGCCATAGTCGAAGGGGCGCAACAGATAAGGCGAAACCGTATTGTCTAGCACAAAGACGATACCGTGCTTGTGAGCAACCGAGGCAATGCCTTCAAGATCGGCCACATCCAGTTTGGGATTGCCGATGGATTCGGCATAAATCGCACGGGTTTTCGGCGTGACGGCGGCTTCAATGGCCTTTAGATCGTTGGATTTCACAAACTTGACCTCAATGCCCAAACGCCGGAACGTGTGGTGAAAAAGATTATACGTCCCGCCATAGAGGTTATCCGCCGAAATTATTTCATCGCCCGCCCGGGCGATATTGAGCAAAGACAAAGTGATGGCCGATTGCCCACTCGCCACAGCCAGGGTTCCCGCCCCACCTTCCATCAGGGCGATTCTTTTCTCTAACACATCGGTGGTCGGGTTCATCAGCCGCGTATAGATATTCCCGAACGCCGTCAGGCCGAAAAGCGCAGCGGCATGGTCGGTGCTTTTGAATTGGTAAGAGGTGGTTTGATAAATCGGCACGGCTCGCGATCCCGTCACAGGATCCGGCTCCTGACCGCCATGAAGCGCCAGCGTCTCCATTTTCAATCGAGAGTCAAGTTTGCTCATTTTTCACCCATTCTCCCGGTTTAAACAAGGGAATCCCCCTCCGCCTGTTTTATGACGTCTTCGATAACGCCACCGCCTAAAACTTCATCCCCCGAATAAAAAACAAAAGCCTGCCCAGGTGTGACGGCCTCCTGGGGTTCGAAAAAATACGCCCGGAGTTTATCACCTTCTCTGAAAATCCGACACCGTGCGGGCTTCTTGCGATATCGAATTTTGGCCTCCACCTCTTCCGGGACATGCTCCGTCAAGAAATTTAGATCCCCCGCCCAAAGCCCCAACGCATACAGATCTTCCTTGCAACCAACGGTCACTCGGTTGCCGACCGGATCGAATCCCAGAACATACAAAGGGGCCTTCGCACTGATGCCCAGCCCACTTCTCTGACCGATTGTGTAATTGAAAAGTCCCGAGTGTCGGCCCAAAATCTTCCCGGTCCGATCGACGATATCCCCCTCCGGCATGGATATTTTCCGTTCTTGGAGGAATTGGCGATAACCGCCCTTGTTCACAAAACAAACATCTTGGCTTTCGGTCTTCTCGGCCACATGCAATCCTGCTTCCGTCGCTCGGGCGCGAACCTCGTCTTTCGTCAACCGGCCCAGCGGAAAAAGAATATGTGGTAAATCTTCTTTTTGGATCGGATATAAAAAATAGGTTTGATCCTTGTGTTTGTCTTCCGGCTTAAGAAGACGCCACCGACCACCCTCCCGCTCGATGCGGGCGTAATGTCCGGTGGCCAGATAATCAAACCCCAGTCCAATCGCCTTCCGCAGCAAAACACCGAATTTCAGGTGACGGTTGCAATCCACGCAGGGGTTGGGGGTTCTGCCTTTCACATACTCAGAGATAAACTTTCCAATCACCAGTTCTTCCATGAGAGGCGCAAAATCGAAGACAAAATGAGCAATGCCCAGTTGATCGCACACGCGTTTGGCGTCTTTCATGGCGTCGCCGCCGCAGCAACTGGCCTGATCTTCCTCCTGACAAAACCCCAGTCGCATGGTCATGCCGGTCAGATCATATCCCGCTTCTTTGAGAAGCAAAGCCGCAACGGATGAATCCACACCGCCGCTCATGGCCACCAAAACTTTCTTGCCCCGATGATCTTTCATAGCCGCCAATCGGTCATCACGCTTCATCAAGTCACCCGCTATTTGGCCGGTCGTCCCAACAAGATTTGCGGGAATGATGGTAACAATGTGTCGCGGATCGAGTAAATGTCCGATGGCCGACCACACTTTCACTCATCCCGGGCATTCACCGTCGGAGACGTCCCGGTCAACCATCCGGTGAGCGCCATGTCACGACCTGGTCAGAGACGTCACGTCATTTATCCATAAACTATTAATACTACCATTTTCGTAGTATTTAAATAAATCCTGAAAACTGTCAAGAAAAATTTTGATCATTTCCGTTTTCACGATCTTGAGGAGCATCCAGCATCGATTACACTCAACCCATCGAGAGAAAGGTCCTAGACAAGCCATTGCCACTTTCTTTGGGCGGGACCATGTGCGTCAAAACGGAGACTTGCAAAAATATCAAATGAAGGGATAGATTGATGAAAATAAAAAAGGCAGGGCTTTGAAAAACCCTGCCTTTTTTCCCCCTTATGAATGAAAGATTACTTTTTCATCTTTCTTCCGACACCGGCTAAGCTCAAAAGCCCCAAACCGAGGAGAAGAAGCGATGCAGGTTCAGGAACTTTGGGCACGTTATAACGTACGAGATAATTCTGATATTTCTGGACTTGCACCGTCTGACCTTCCGAAATGGTGGGATTGACAGCCAACGCCCATTCGGTGGAGGAGCTCAACAGATTGTTTTTCACAGCGGCCCAAATAGACGCGGCCTCATCCGTGTAAGAATTGCTTGCTTTAAACGTTCCGTTACCCAAATTGAAAGCCGTTCCGTCAAAAATGACTTCCCAAATGGCGATTTGCGCGCCGGCTTTCCAGGTTTCTTCAGAAGCTTTTCCCTCATAATTGTCGAAATAATATTGAGCAATCGTCACGGCGGCAAGATATCTCGATGCGTTGGAAACGTAATTCGAGAGGGAGGCGTCTATTGTCAACAAGGTATAGTCATGCGCCTTGCCGTCCGTCGCCCCATCGGCATTCTCTACGCAAAAGGCTTCACTCCAGGTTGTTGCACTTCCCAGTTTCACGTCATAATCGAGATAGTAATTGCCATAACCCGTTGGGCTGGGGAAGGTTACATAGCCCGTCGGAGCCGAATAGTCGAGCGTCAAGGTGGTATTCCCAATAATGCCCGCGTTGGCACAAAGTGGTATCAGCATCAAACCAGCCATCAAAAAGAGTCGAGTCAGTTTCTTCATAAATATCCTCCGATTTTTTCTGACTTCTTTATATGCACAATATATACCAGAACAATGATTTCCACCAGCAACTTTGTAATACATTGTCTTTATTATGATATTTCTATCCCCAAAGAACAACACTCAAGGTTAAGACGAAAAGACTCAGAAAAAAATCGTAAATTTTCCCGACAGAGTCTTCCCCCCGTGCCGAATAGTCGATTTTTCTTGGGATGGTTTTCCCGCGATTGGAATATCGAATCCCTGTAAAATCAGATTCATTGAACTCTGACAAGAAAAGATCGGCGAAGAAAATTCCAGGATAATAAAAAAAGGCAGAATCGAAAAGATTCTGCCTTTTCCGTTTTGATCGCTTTCGGTGGTGTTACTTTTTGATTTTGCGGCGAAGGCCGGCCACCCCCAAAAGACCGAGCCCAAAAAGGATGAGCGACGCGGCTTCGGGCGTTTGCACCGGTATCTTATCGGTCGTAATGGTAAAAGTGATCATTGTATTGGAGTAATGACAATTGGGGTCCAGTCCGATCCCAAATATCTTATCAGACAAATAAGCCGTTAAATCGGAAATTTGTGAAGCGGAAAGATTGTAAATCAAATCTTCTCCGGGGTTGGCATATTTGGTCCTTGTTCTCTCCTCGTACCCAACGAGTTTTCTCGTACAGCCGAAAAACCCACAAACCCATCTATAAATGGGTTCATAATAAGTTTCCTGATAATAATAACCATTGGTGTCACTGTAAACGGTCAACAATGATTTGGTCGGCCAATTGGGGGAATAAGGGTTGTTCAGAATATAAATATTCATGTAATCGCCGATTTCCGGTTCTTCGGAATTATTCAATCCGAAAATCGAAAGCGTAGCGCTTGTGATATAATCGCCTTCCGGAATCCCCCATGTCCCTTTGTCGGTCTGCCAAGTGTAATCCGTTCCATGCTGCAAGGTTTGAAACGACGTTGTCGAAAAGGTGACGGTTGTCGCGAAAGCCACGCTTCCCGAAAAGAAAACAGCCAGCAACGTCATCAGAAGTCCTTTTTTCATAAATTCCTCCCTAAATTTTTTTTATCCTAGTGAAGCCTATCAAACTGCACATCATATGCCAAAAATTGATCGATACCCACAGAGATATAATAGCATGTTTAAACTGGTTTATTGCCGCCCAAAGCCCATTCTTTGTCATCGATTCTCCTGCCTTCAAGACTTATTGTAAACTTCTCCGACACGTTTTTCGCCTCATTGGAAACCAAAGGCATCACGAACAACACCATGCAAAAGCCGAAGCGTTCACGTCTTCACCTTTTATCGCGGTTTATCTTTAAAACTGGTCCTAACGCGGACGGGCAGATTGGCCTCTCCCGAGCCCATCCTTTTGATGTCCCGGCTTGCAATTTCAATTTATCCTTGCTATTTAAAATAGACGAAAAAAGGGATTTGCCAAGCGCAGCGTTGATTTTGATATCGGTTTTGGAAGGCTGTTTCCTGACGTTTTTTGACTCCAAGCCATCGAAAGCGGAAACGTTCCATGCAAAATCATTTTCTTCTGTTCATGATTTTTCTGGCGGCGGTCGCGATTGTCAGCTTCCTTTACGCGATGTGGCGGGGCAGAAACGATGAACAGATTTTGCGAAGTATCATCGAAAACTCCCCCATTCCAACATTCGTCCTTTCCGCCAGACACAAAATCATTTATTGGAACAAAGCCCTGGAAGGGTTAAGCGGCATCAAAGCCGAAGAGGTCATGAATACGGATCGGCAATGGATGGCCTTTTACAAATCCCCACGGTCTTGTCTTTCAGATTTGATTTTGAATCAAACCATTGATCATGCGTCCTCTCTTTATTCGAGCGAAGTCACTAAATCCAAGCTTTTGGACAACGCTTATGAAGTGACGGAGTTTTTCCCGGACATGGGAGAGAAAGGGAAATGGTTCCGTATTACAGCTTCCAGCATTCATGATTCCCGCGGAAATCTTTTCGGTGCGATCGAAATGCTGGAAGACATCACCGAGCAGAAAGTCGCCGAGGAAGAACTGCTCAAGAGATCAAAGCTGGAATCCCTGGGAACTTTTGCCGATGGCGTCGCCAAGGATTTCGACAGCCTGTTGACGGCCATTTTACGTAATGTCTTTTTGGCGAAGATTTCCGCCAGCGAGGAAGACAAAATCCTGGAAAACGGTCTGGCCATCGCGGAACGGGCGGGCCTTCAGGCCAAGGAGCTGGCGCACCGGCTCATCACCTTCGCGCAAGGCGGTTATCCGGTGAAAAAAGTAGAAAAGCTCGACGGCATCATTCGAGAAGCCGTGGAAAACGCCTTGAAGGAAACCAATGTCACCGCAAAGATCTCCATCGCGCCGGACCTCTGGCCGGCGGAGGTGGATGCCATGCAAATCAAACAAGTCATCGAAAACATGGTGACCAACGCAAGAGAAGCCATGCCTCAAGGCGGCGTGGTGGATATTACGGCGGAAAACACTGTCACCGGAACGAATATCCGGACGCTTGGGGAAGGCCATTACGTCCGGATCATCATCCGGGACCAAGGGATCGGTATTCCCCGCGAGAATCTATCGAAAATATTCGATCCCTATTTCACGACGAAAGAAAAAAAGGGGCGGGGCGGTATCGGTTTGGGGCTGGCCATTTGCGATTCCATCATCAAATATCACAATGGATTGATTTCCGTGGAATCCAGTGTCGGCCACGGTACAACTTTTTTTGTCTACCTGGCTGCAACCGTTCAAAACGGAACATAGCATCTCTGAACCTCTTGAGGGATCGACGTTGAAAACCCTTCCGGAAATTTATGACCGTTTTGCAGCAACCTACGATCAGAATCGAGGTCTGTTCGATATGACGAACGTTATCGGGGACTTCTTCCGCGGTCTTCCCGAAACGACGGGACGTCTGCTCGACTTGGGCTGCGGTTCAGGAGAGCCGTTCGCCCGCTTTTTCATCGAGCAGGGCTGGGAGGTGACCGGTGTCGACTTCTCCAAAGAAATGCTTGAGCTTGCCGCCCGCTATGTTCCTTCCATGCGAACCCTTTATGCCGACATGCGAGATATTGCCTTCGATCCAAATCATTTTGACGCGGTTACAGCCATCTACAGCCTTTTTCACGTTCCCAGAGATCACCACAAAGCACTTTTCGAAAAGATTTACCGTTGTCTGAAGCCGGGCGGACAATTTTTATTCACTTACGCCACCCGCCATTATACCGGACAGGATGCTTTTGAAGGTTTCAAGGAATTTATGGGGGAACAACTGTTTTACAGCCATAAGACGCCACAAGAACTCTTCGCCGATTTAAATGAGACCGGCTTTACCGTGCTCTCAGATGTTTATCGCAACATCGGATCGGAAATTTTTCTTTGGGTGACGGCAGCCAAGCCCCGTATTTAAATCATTTCATGGGAAGGTTAAGGTTTTTTTCGGCGTCGAGAGGAACACCGATTTCCCGCCTGCCGTCGAATCCCCTCCTCTCCCGTCAGACGTGACCGGTGTCTTTTCTCACAGCGGATACCAGATCTTCGATGGTGCTTAATCGTTCGCGGAAGGTTGCAATCGCCACCGCCGATTCCCGCGGATGAAGGTTTTCTATTTCCGTGATCCGATGGCGCAATTGCAAAATGACTTCTTCCGCCAATCCCAGCAGTAACTCACGCTCATATCTGGTCATGAGGTTTGTCCCCCTTGTCGAAAAACCGACCGTTTTCCTCAGTGGGCAATCCATCCTCGCTTACGGCGTTTGAAACACGAGTGACGGGTTCAGCCATCCGCTTTTTCCATTTTCAAAACTTATCGACCCGCGCGGTCCCCGGTGGAGCCGCTCAATGCCGGACAATCT
>CAZPTW010000152.1:0-7280 GCA_964589235.1 uncultured Smithella sp.
CCCGTAAATACTCATCCTGTCAGACTATTAAGCGGCCTTCTTTAAAGTGGTATGTTCTTTTACGCCTTTCTGTAAGGTTTCAATTCGTTTTACGACGCAGGCGATTTCAGCGTAGCCCTTTATCTTTCTGAATCGTGTTTCGCAATGGAGAAAAACGGAGGCGAGCCATCGCTGAGACATGTTCGAGTTCCTATAGCGCTTGATGTTGCCTTCACAATCCCTCACCAGGGAAAACATGCTTTCTATGGGATTCGTTGAATGAAGCGTTTTCCGCAAAACCGCTGGCACCTCAAGTCGATGAACCGTCAGAATCTCGTCGATTGCCTCCAGGAGAGAATCAGCGGCCGACTCGTTGATCCCCCGCAGCCATTTTTCAAAATCCATGAGCATCTTTTTGGCGTCGTCGTATGAATTCTGCTCAAGCGCTGTCCGGAATCTTCTATGCGCTTCCTTCCGGAAGCGTTTCGCCAGATGGCGCTGAATGTTCCGGTCTTTATGAATGGTGCAACGTTGATGGACAAAACCCTTGCCAAACCGGTTGCGCAGCGCCTTGATGATTCCACTGCCACCATCCGTGATCCAAAGAACGTCTTTGGACAGGGACAGGCCTCTCCTTGCCATATCCAGTAAAAGCGCCTCGCAAATGTCATGATTTTCCGTGGCGCCTTGCCAAAAACCCAAAATGTGCTTTACGCCTGTCATTGATCGGTGCTATAGAGCCATTCGGGGATCGGCGCAATGGAGCCAGCCCATGATCGGCGTAATGAAGCCACGTGCTGATCGGCGCAATAGAGCCACATCGTATTTTGATTTCGCGTTCAAAAAACATCTCAACAAAACAGGAACTTTTGTATGCTTCCGGCACTACAATGCTGGAGGATACGCTTTATGAGCAACAGGAGGTTCGAGATGTACAATTACCGTCAAATGATACACAGGATGCGTATGGGCCAGACCGACCGGGAGATCGCCCGGAGCGGGATCATCGGCAGGCCAAAATGCAGTAAAATAAGGGCCATTGCCCGGAACAAGGGCTGGCTTTCCAATGAGATCCCGCTTCCGGATGATGTCGTCCTGTCGGAAGTGTTTGCCAAAAAGTCATTTTGCAATCCGACGCATGCATCAAAATGCGAAAACCACGAGACGCTAATCAAAACCTGGATCGACCAAGGCATTTACCTGACGACCATCTACCGGGCCCTCGTTGACCAGTACGGATTTACCGGCAGCTATTCCTCCGTGCGTCGGCTGGCGCAAAAGCTCGGGTATCGGGCCAAACCCGTCACCTGTGTTTTAGACTTTGAACCGGGCGAAGCGGCTCAAGTGGACTTCGGCAAGGGACCGGACATCCGGGATGCTTTTACCGGTGTTCTTCAAAAAACATGGATTTTTGTCATGACGCTGTGCTTCAGCCGCCACATGTATGCCGAGATCGTTCCCAATCAAAAAATGGCCACCTGGCTTGCCTGTCACCGCCGGGCCTTTGAGTTTTTCGGCGGCGTATGCCGCAAAATGATTATCGACAATACCAAATGCGCCATTACCCGGGCCTGTTATCATTCACCCGAGGTCCAGCGCTCTTACGGCGAGATGGCCGAAGGTTATGGATTTATTATCTCCCCTTGTCCGCCGCGCGATCCCAAGAAGAAAGGCCGTGTGGAATCCGGCGTCAAATACGTCAAAAACAGCTTTGTGCCTCTGCGCGACTTCCGCACGCTTAAAGACGCCAATCGACAACTGAGTCAATGGGTCATGGAGACGGCAGGCAACCGCATTCACGGCGCCACCCATCAAAAGCCCCTGAGCCTCTTTGCCGAATCGGAGAAACCGTTTTTAACCCCTCTGCCGGCAGGGCCTGTGGAACTGGCCGCCTGGTGTCAGGTCAAAGTTCACGGCAACTGCCATGTGCAGTTTGAAAAAGCTTATTATTCAGCGCCCTACGCCCTGGCGCATAAAGAACTCTGGCTCAAGGCGACGGATTCGACCGTTAAGCTCTATGATGATCTGAATCTCGTGGCCACACATCCCCGGCAATTCAGGCCCGGCGCCCGTTCCACGGTGAATGACCACATGCCGCCTACGGCTGTTGCCTGGCAGCTCCAGGATACCCAGTGGTGCCTCAAACAATCGGAAAAGATCGGAAGCGCCTGTCATGAGGTCATCCGGAAACTTTTTGGTGATTCGGTGATGGATCATCTCCGGGGTGCGCAAGGCATTATCCGACTGTCACAAAAATACGGCGCCGTCCGTCTGGAAAACGCCTGAATCCGGGCTCTGTCGTTTGATAACGTCCAGTATAAGAGCATTAAAAATATTCTTCATCAGGGCTTCGATCAACTGCCTCTGGAGCATGAGCGGTTTACGTCATTGCCGCTGTCCTCCGTCTATACCGCAGGCCGGTTTCTCCGAGAGATTAACCCCCATGATCTTCCCGCAGAAAGGAGGAGCATCCCATGAATCCCGCCCCTGATTTGATTCCCATGCTCAAGCAGTTGCGTTTATCCGGTATTCTGGATTCTCTCGAACTCAGAAACCGTCAGGCGCTGGACGTCAAGTGCTCCCATATGGATTTTCTGGCCATGATTCTTCAGGATGAAGTGGCCCGAAGGAACCGCAAGCGTTTCGATCTGGCGTTGCGACGGGCCAGCTTCCGCAGTCAGAAAACGCTGGAAGAATTTGATTTTACTTTTATTCCCGGCCTCAACCGCACGCTCATCGCCGATCTGGCTTCCTGTCGTTTTATCGAAGAACGGGTCTGTGTCCTGATTGTCGGCCCCTGTGGCACGGGAAAGAGTCATCTGGCCCAGGCCTTAGGGCATGCGGCCATCCGCTCAGGCTACGATGTGTTGTTCACATCCGCCGACCGGATGCTCACCCAATTGCATGCGGCCAGGGCCACCAACAGTTATGAAAAGCAGCTGGCGAAAGGGACCAACATCGATTTGCTCATTATTGATGATTTCGGGCTCAAACCGCTCAAAGGCATTCAGGATGAAGACTTTCACGATGTGATTTCCGAACGTTATGAACGCAAAAGTACGATCATCACCTCCAATCTGGATGTTCCGGAATGGGCACAGGCGTTTCCCAATCGCATTCTCGGGGCGGCAACAGTGGATCGCATCCGGCAGGGCGCTTACACGATCATCCTCGACGCCAAAGAGAGTTACCGGATGGCGCGATCAGCTCAATCCCTTGTTTCCGGGACAGCATCGGCGGGGGTTACCCACAACCCGTCCACCGCCTCGCCGGACAAGGGCAGCGGCGGCCGGGATGTGGATAACCCCCTTGGCGCGCCCGATACAACGAAACACTGCCTGAAAGCAGAAAAAATCAATCTAAAAAGGAGGTGAAAATGACGTTTTGAAAGGAGGGTCCGAGACTGCTTTTTGAGCACTTTGAACTGGCTCCATTACGGCGATAAACCCTGGCTCCATTATGGCGACAATTGACAACCGCCTTCTACGTCAATGCCAAGGCAAACAACAAAGGCCTCGCCACCCCGATGAACGGTGTCCAGAAAAGCGGCGAATACGTTCGTCTTCGATAAATCCCGCTCCTTGAATGCCCGAAGCTGGCCGGTCGTTGCTTCAACAATTCGCCGTGAGGCCGCACTGGGCGAAACCCCAAAGGCGTTGAGGGCATCCATCACGGTTTCCTCATAACTGCGCAACGATATCCCCCGTAATGTCCTGGCCAAAAGCTCTTCGGAAAAGGCCCCTTTCCCCTTCATACATCGGTAACTTTTTAAATCCATCTCGCCCTGCGGGCCGCGTAGCCGGGGTCGATCCACGCGAACCTTCTGGTCTCCAAGATAAATCGATCCCTTCTGGCTGGCCCATTTCTTGACCCCGGGCAGATGAGGATAATATTCCGGCCCGGAAATCTCTTCTCTTTCAACATACATAATCGTTTCCGCGAGCATCCGACCCAAAAATCCAGCATCAAGGCATCCAAGCCTTGCTTCCCCTTGAGCAACACTGCGCCAAGATATTCGCCCAATCCTTGTCTGGCAATAATCTCCTCTAATCCTCTTCTTGCCTTTTTCCTCTGTCTCGTGTCTAATCGCATCGGGTGGCTCCTTTCTTTGACTGGTCGTCAAAATAACGTGGATTATTCCACGTTGGGAGCCACTCTTCAAGTTTCAACGAAAAATGGGATACCATCAAAAGACTAAGCGAAGATAGATCGGTATGCCTTATCGATAATCAATATTTTCCATCTCAGATAATCAATTAAATAGCATAAAGCAATGAAAAACAGGTTAACGGCGGCAAAGATGATCAGGTGGTCAATGGTGATAGATTCAATACGGAAATTGAAAATTCCTCTGATGATTTGCAGAATGAAAATTTGAGCTAAATACAGAAAAAGCGAATACTGGCCGAATTTTATGATCTGTTTTGTCAAGATTCTAGATGGATTTAAATAGCTGCCGAGTGTGCGCAGGTTATAAATAATTACATTAATGTAGAAATAATAGATAACAAAATATTTTCTGGGGTCGAAAGCGAACGGAATGATGAGCACTATAAATATCAATAAAAATGAGATGCCGGCATAGATGAAAAAGGAAGAGCTTAGATTGTCTTTTTGCTCGTTATATATGAGTCCCGAAAGAATTCCTCCAATCCCCGTCATTAAACATCTAATGTTGAAGTATGGCATTATATCAAGAATTGTCAAAAGCGCAAATGCAATGATTAGAAATATTAAAAGATAATACTTAAGCTTATTGAGTATCATGATAGGAACTGCTGCTAATAAGGTATAACCAATTGGTAACAAAATTGGAAATTCCACGGCAGATTGATACCCGATTGTGAAGATCAAAGGAATGTGATCAATAATGACTTGTAGGCTCATGTCTTGTCCATTAATATTCTTCGATATCGTCGCATGTATCAGGACGTTCAGTATGGAGAACAAAAATATTAATTTTATTCCCCTGATGAATAATCTCCTGTAAGCGGCTTTTCGATCGATTTGCATTTTCGAAAAATAGACAGTACCGCACATGAATCCAGAATAGAAAATAAATGCCTGTGTCACGTAGCCAAGATAAGCATATGCTGTATGATACCCATGTAGGAAATAATTCAATGTATGATAGGCAACCATCGTAATAACCAGGAAGCCTTTGGTAAAGTCTATTACGTAATCTCGGTCTAATGAACTTGGGATATTCTTATGCATTTTCAATCCGTTTATATGAATTACAAACACCATAGACCAATTGGTGCAGGTCAATAGATTTGAGTTAAATAACAAATATAGGCGACAATGCAATATTTATTTGTTTTTTCCGGTATCAATTGCCGCCATAATGGGGCCAGTTCTTTCATCCTTTCTCGCAGATCCTGTGAGGTGGTCTGGGTTCTTCGGACAGGAAACCGGGATTTATAAGTGTAAAGCTGCTCTGGTTTGATGTTCATGCCGCAGCCCGTTTCTGCGCTAGTGAGTCGAAATAAACCATACCCAGCGTCTTGCTGTCAAAGTTTTGATGCCATCTTTTTTCATTGTAAAATTTAAAGTAGTCTGAAAAACCTCTTCGTGCTTCCGTCATCGAACCGTAAGATTTGAGGTAGACGTCCTCGTATTTCACGCTCTTCCAAAGCCGTTCGATAAAAACAGGTTCTTCTGACTTTTTAGTACAAGAAAATTTGGATAACATCCAGTAATATAATGAGAAACGCTCTTTGAAAATTGACACGTCCTCTGAGGTCGGATAAAGGGAACGGATGGAAAAGAAAACATATATACGAGACCTGTATCGGCTTGAAGGATTCCGAACACGCGCGACCATGCGACCTCATCCAGAAGATTCCAACGGATGGATTATTACGCTTGATCGCCGTCAAAAAAAACAGTTTGCTCAGCATGTGGGACAAAGACAAGCGGATTTCGGGATCGACGGATGCATCAGGTGCGTGATCTGGATGCCGGAGCAACGCACATCTACCTCGAATTTGAGTATCGTCGGGTCAAGTGCTCCAGGTGCGGAACTGTGAAACAAGAGACGCTATCCTGGCTGGCCAACTCGGCACGATTCACGCAACGGTTTGAAGACCGGATTGGATTGCTGTGCAGGGAGATGAGCGTGAAGCGAGTTGCAGAGCTCAATGACCTGAGTTGGGATCAAGTCTGTCGCATGGAAAAGAGTTATATGCGCCGTTTGATGGATCAGAATCCACCTTCTGAAGACCTCCGCGTGATCGGCATTGATGAAATATCCATTCAAAAAGGCCATACCTATGCCATTGTGGTTGCCGATTTGGATCAGAGACGCCCCATCTGGCTGGGCGGACAGGGACGCACAGAGAAGGATATGGATTTGTTTTACGAGGCCATGGGAGAAAAGCGCTGCGCCTCGATCCAATTGGCAGTCATGGACATGTGGAAGCCGTTTCGTAAATCCACGCAGAATCATTCACCGAATGTCCGGATTGTTTTTGACAAGTTTCACATTATGAAACATCTCTCAGAGGCTCTCGATGAAGTTCGGCGTAGCGAATACAAGCGCGCCAGTGAAAAGGATAAGCGATTTATCAAGGGGCAGCGCTATACGTTGCTGTCCCACAAATCCAATCTGGATGTAAAAGGCCAAGAGGCTTTGGAGATGCTTTTGAAAGCCAACAAGCGGCTGAACAAGGCCTATCTTTTGAAAGAGTCTTTTGGTCAGCTCTGGGATTACAGCAATCCGACCTGGGCACGAAAGTTTTTTGATAACTGGAAGTCTCAATTACGGTGGCAACGACTACCATCCTTTGAGAAGTTTGCCCAACTCATTGAAAATCACTGGGAAGGCATCATCAGTTACTGTCATCCCGATCATAAGGTGTCCTTGGGATTTATGGAAGGATTAAACAACAAGATTCGCCTTATTCAGCGCAGAGCTTACGGCATTAGAGACAAAGAATATCTTATGCTCAAGGTGGTTACGTCATTCATTCAGGATAAAAAAGTACCCTAATTTATGTGTAAGAGGACGGACTTGACTTGACAGATAGGTAGGAAGGGTGGTCAGTTACCTCCTGGATTGTTTTGCGGCAATCAAAAAAAGGAGGATTTTATAAACATGACCACCCAGGAAAAGCTTATCAGAAACAAATTGAGTTTGCTAGAATTGGCGGAGTATTTAAAGAATGTCTCGGAAGCATGTAAAATCAATGGTGTATCGAGACAGCATTTTTACGACATCAAGAAAGCTTACGAGGAAGAAGGGCTGGAAGGCCTTCGGGAAAAGAGCCGCAGAAAGCCCTGCATAAAGAATCGTGTTG
>CAZPTW010000153.1:0-7272 GCA_964589235.1 uncultured Smithella sp.
CCGGCTTTCGCCTGCCGGGCCACAGCCGACACCTTGCCGCCGGTATAGAGCGGCAAAACGAGCTGAAGCGTGCTGCTCAACAGATCTCGGTCCATCAGTTTCACTTTATAAGCCGGCATCGACGCACCGGACAATCCTTGTGCCGCCTGCTGGGTCGCGGCGGCCAGCGCGGCATCATAGCCCGAGGTGCCCGGAGCCATCCCCAGTTTGGCCAATTGAGCCACGGCGATCGCCTCGGCCAGATACTGACTGGTCGTCTGGCCGAGCGCAAGCGGCTGGGAGGGAAAAACAAACGTCGGGTCTTCATCCATTCGGACCCCTGTCAGGGAAAACTTCAATTGCGGCCAGTGCCCGGAGAGGGCTTGTTGATACTGGGCCTCGGCGATCTTAACCGATTCGGCGGAGATACGGCGAAGCCGATTTTGCGCAAAGGCGATCTTGAGACAATCCTCGAGGGTCAAGTGAAGCATGGGGTCTTGCACGGGCTCGTCATCTCTCGCCATGGACGCTGACATGTTCCGAGACCCAGGAACCGGCGGGATTCGATGACGCTCGATTTCCGGACGTCCACTTGTCCCGCGGTTTTCCTCAAAGGCGGCACCCACCGTTTCATGCCCCGCCGAACGGTGGGGTCCGGGCGACGGTTTCCCGATGTCATCCACACCCCTGGCGGGGCCCCGAATGGAGACGGCACCGGATGCCACCGGCTTGTGGTCCGTCCCGACTTGGTCATGGCCTCGACCTACGGTCTTCTCGCCGGAGGCCCAAAAAGCCAGGCGATGTTTTTTGACCTTGCGGTCATCGGGCGTCCCCGGCCGATCCTCCTTTCGGAGGGCTTGGTTGTCGCTGACGGGGAGAGAAGAAAAATCCAAAACCGGTTGGGGCGGGGCCGGCTTTTGATCGGTCTCCGACCAGGCCGTGAGGGCGCCGAACCAAAGAAAAACCATCGTCCAAAGCGTGATCGACAGATTTTTTTTCATGTCCCTCCTGAGAACGGCCACCCTTTTTCACCACAAAGAGCGCTGATGAGCATCGATTCGACGGTCGGGACACGCGATGTCGTCGACACCGGATGCCCACCGCCCAGTCATCCATGCTTGTAAACCTATCGGCAAAAGAAATCCAATTCTTGATTTCCATTGGTAAAAAACCTTTCGGCATTGACAGATTTTTTTATTTTTCCTATGGTTTTCGGGCCAGTTTTGAAAAATGGAATGGATGAATCATGAATCTCATTGAAAATCTTCAAAAAAAAGCATTGAAAAAACAACCGATCGCCACCGGGGAGGCTTTGGAGCTCTTTATCGAAGGATCGAGCGCCTTATACCGGATGCTTGCCGCCGCCTCTGAAATCCGTGAACACTTCAAAGGAAAACAAATCATTCTGTGCGCCATCACCAACGCCAAATCCGGCCGCTGTTCGGAAGATTGCAAATTCTGCGCGCAGTCGTCTCATTATCAAACCGCCGTTTTCTCCTATCCGCTGAAGTCCGCCAAGGAAATCCTCACGGAGGCGGCTCAGGCCCAAAAAGACGGGGCGGAATTTTTCAGTATCGTCACAAGCGGCAAACGGGTCAAAAGCCAAAAAGAATGGAGGGAAATTTTCAAAGCCATCGAGGGGATCCGTCGGATCGGTTTGAAACCCTGCGCCTCCCTGGGCATGATCGACCCGGAAAGCGCGCGCGACCTCAAAAATGCGGGGCTTGTCCGGTATCACCATAATCTGGAGACGTCTCAAAGCTTTTTCCCCAATATCTGCACGACGCACGATTACGAAGACGACATCCAAACGATTCGCACCGCCCGGGAGGCAGGGTTGAGCGTTTGCGCGGGGGCGCTCTTCGGCATGGGCGAAGGGGTCACGCACCGCATTGAACTCGCTCAGACGCTTAGGGATTTGAATGTCGATTCCGTTCCGATCAACATCTTGAATCCGATCCCCGGCACGCCGCTTCGCCACCTGCCGCCGCTTCCTCCCAAAGAAATTCTGATGACGCTTGCCGTTTACCGTTTTTTACTGCCGGACCAAGACATCAAGCTCTGCGGCGGCAAGGAAAAGAATCTCAGGCAACTCCTGCCTTTAGGGATCTTGGCCGGAGCCAACTCTCTGATGACGGGCAATTATCTGACGACCACTGGACGCGAAAGCAGACTGGATCATGAAATGATCCTCGATTTGGGGTTAACGCCGACGCGGGCATTCGATCCATGCCAATGCGACCGGGAGGGACATGCTGCCGAGTTTCCGCTCCCGAAACCGGTCGAGAAAACCGCGCGAAAATAGTCCGACTGGACTTCAATTGCCCGCCTGCAGCGTCACATCGAGGTCCGTGGGCTTACCGTCGCGCAGCACCGTGACTTTCACCGTGTCCCCCACTTTATATTCATCCAGACGCGCGACGAGTTTTCCGACCGTTTCCACCGGTTTCCCGCCGACCGCCACAATGATGTCGCCTGGGATGACCTCTCCCTCTCGGGTGATTCTCGCCCCCCTCAAGCCTGCCCGTTCGGCGGCCGATCCTGGCGTCACCTTCAAAATGACGATCCCATTGACCCGAAGGACGGCTTTGAGGCGTTCATTGATCCGGTCGTCAAGCTCAAGGCCCAACCCCGGCCGGATGTATTTTCCGTGGCGGATGATTTGCGGGACGACACGGTTGACGGTATCGACCGGCACGGCGAAACCGATACCGGCATTGGCGCCGCTGGGGCTGTAGATCGCGGTGGTGATCCCGATCAAGCGTCCTGCGGAATCCAAAAGCGGTCCGCCGGAGTTGCCGGGATTGATGGCCGCGTCGGTTTGAATCAAATGTTCGATGGTGCCTTCCTCCCCGGACAAGGACCGGTCCAAGGCCGAAATGATGCCCGTGGTGAGCGTCCAGTCCAATCCGAAAGGATTGCCGATGGCGAAGACCTTCTGGCCGACCTTGAGGTCGTGGCTGGTTCCCAGCGGCACCGGCGGCGGACGTTTGAAACCCACGCCGATTTTCAACACGGCGATGTCGTGGGCGGGACTCGCGCCGACGAGACCGGCTTTGTAGTCCGTGCCGTCGCTGAGCTTTACGGTCGCCTCGCTGGCCCCTTGAATGACATGATAATTCGTGATGACATACCCCGCGTCATCCCAGACGAAACCGGACCCCGTCCCGCGGGGAACGGAGAAAACATTTCGCGTCCAGAAATCCCTCACCAGGGCTTTGGTCGTGATGAACACGACGGAGTCACGCGATTTTTCAAAAAGTTCGATCGTGGCTTTTTCATCCGCGGCCAAATCCCCCCGGGCCGCCACCGTTCGGGGCGCCGCATCCGGCTTGGGAGAAAACCAGTCGCGGATATCCGGCGCCTGACGCCAGAGCACCCAAACCAAAAGCCCCAAAAGAACCACCCAAATCAGCCGGACAGCCACACGGCCCTGTGACATACGTTTTCCCCCTGTCGAAATGAACCGCCTCGGCCCGATCGCTTTGCGGAGCTCTTTTCCGAAACGGCCACCGTCTACTCTTTGGCGTCATCCATCGGCCGGCCCGCCAGGATGTCCCCGATGATCTTGCTGAACCTCGACGGATTGTCCACCCGACCGCCTTCGGAGACGACGGCGATATCATAAAGCAATAAGCTGAAATCCTTCAACACCGGAGACGTTTTGTCTTTTTCAAAGATCGTCTTCATCTTCCGAAGTAGCGGATGCTCCATATTGACTTCCAACGCTCTTTTCGTCTCGGGAACCTCCTGCCCGCCGGCCCGAAGGATTTTCTCCATGAAAGGGCTCATATCATATTGATCACCGGAAAGACAGGCCATTGAGTCCTTCAGATGCGTGGAGGGTTTGACCTCTTTGACTTTTTCATCCAACTCGGATTTGATGGCCTCAAAAAACGCGCGATCGGCTTCCCTCGTTTGGGCGTCCGCCGGATCCAAATCCAGATCGCCTTTCTCGGCGCTTTTGAAAGTCTTCTTTTCGAATTCATGCAAGTCCCGGATCACCCATTCGTCGATGGGATCCGTCATCAACAGCACCTCGTAGTCCTTTTCCTTGAGCCGCTCCAGATGGGGCCGGTTGGCAAGCATCGCCAAACTTTCACCGGTGATGAAATAAATCTCTTTTTGCTCCGGTTTCATGCGCTCCACATACTCATGCAGGGACACCCATTTGCCGTCTGATTTTGTCGTTTTATAGCGCAGAAGCGAGGCGATTTTTTCTCGGTTTTCAAAATCGGTGGAAATCCCCCCCTTGAGCATCGACCCGAATTCACTGTAAAATTTTTCGTATTTCTCTTTTTCCATGCCGGCGAAAAGATCCAAAAGTCTCTTGACAAGATTTTTCCGGATGTTTTTCACCAGGGTATTTTGCTGGAGAATTTCACGGCTGACATTCAAATTGAGATCCGGCGCATCGACCACGCCTTTGACAAACCCCAGATACATCGGCATCAAATCCGTGCAATTGTCCATGATGAACACACGCCGGCTGTAAAGCTGAATGCCATGTTTCCGTTCCGGCGAGAAAAAATGGAAAGGGGCCTTCGAGGGAATGTACAAAAGGGCGCTGTACTCCGTCTTGCCTTCCAACTTCAGATGGAGCCTGGCCAGCGGCGGGTTCCAGTCATGACTGATATGGCTGTAGAACTCATTGTATTCTTCTTCCGAAACGTCCGATTTGTCCTTGGCCCAGATGGCCTTCATCGAGTTGAGCGTTTCCTCTTCGAAAACGGTTTCGGTTTTGCCTGTCTCCGGTTTGCCGTCCTTGTCCAAAACGGGTTTCGTTTTTTTGACGTCCATGACAATCGGGTATGCGACGAAATCCGAATGCTTCTTCACGACACCGCGGAGAACCCATTCCTTTGTGAAGTCCTGGTCGTCATCCCCGGTTTTTTTCAACTTCAAGATGACGGATGTCCCCCGGCTTGGTTTTTCAACCTCCTCGATCGTGTACGAGCCGTCGCCTTGCGACTCCCATTTCACGCCTTTGTCACTTCCCGCCGCCCGCGTGAGGAGCGTGACTTTCTCCGCAACGATAAAGGAACTGTAGAACCCCACACCGAACTGACCGATCAATTCCGGTGCCAGGGCGTTGTCCTTCTGGGCGGCGCTCACCGCCTCCAAAAATCCGGCGGTGCCGCTTTTGGCGATCGTCCCGATATTTTCGATCACCTCGTCGTAGGTCATGCCGATGCCGTTGTCCGAAACCTCCAGAGTCCGGTTTTGCTCGTCCACTTTGATTTTGATTTTGAATTCGGTGTCATCGCCCAGAAGTCCTGTATCGAGCTGCGCTTTGAACCTCAGCTTGTCGATCGCGTCCGACGCGTTGGAGATGAGTTCCCTGAGGAATATTTCCGGATGGGAATACAAAGAATGAACGATGATGTTCATCAGCTGGTTGATTTCCGTTTTGAACCGGTGAGTTTCCTTTCGGCTGTCCATAATTCCTCCCGTTTTTTTCATGATTTATCCTCCCCGCAGCAGGGGGAAAGGGATCCGCGTACGCGGCCATAAAATGGCCATGATCATCCACTTGTCAAGTCGCGGATGTCGTCTGCGTCGCCCCGCCGCGGACATTTTCGGGAGGGACGTCGGCGGCAGAGAAACAAACGGGACGGTCCGGGGTCATTCCACGTCTGGATCGGAAATCGTTATGGCAGGCGCGGACTCCGGCAGGGCTTCCACGGAGCGCAGTTTGTTTTGCAGTGTTTTGGATTTCTTGCGCGCATCCTCGACGCTCGTCGCGGCCTGTTCGAGCTTTTTGTGCACGGCATCGAGCGCGTCTCCGAACCGGCCGAACGCCGTTTTCACTTCTCCCAGCACCTTCCAAACTTCGCCGGATCTTCTTTGAATGGCGAGTGTCCGGAACCCCATCTGCAAAGCATTCAAAAACGCGGCGAAGATGGATGGCCCGACCACCACGATATGATGATCCCGCTGGAGCTGCTGCACGAGGGCTTGTCTGCGGATGACCTCGGCATAGAGTCCCTCCGAGGGTAGAAACATGATCCCGAAATCGGTGGTTTTGGGCGGCAGCAAGTATTTTTGTGATATGTCTTTGGCCGCTTTCTTGATGCCGGCGTCGAGTTGCCTTAGGGCCTCTTCCGCGCCTGCCGCGTCCGCTCGCTCCTGGGCCTCCACCAGACGGGAATAGTCTTCCAAGGGGAATTTCGCGTCGACCGGAATCCACATGGGTTCGGAGGTGTCGTCCTGGGCGGGCAGTTTGATGGCAAACTCCACGAAATCGGAACCGTGCTCATGAATTTTCACATTGCGGGCGTATTGCTCAGGGGAGAGCATTTCCTCCAAAAGCGCCCCCAACTGCACTTCCCCCCAAGTACCGCGGGTCTTGACATTGGTGAGCACCTTTTTCAGGTCCCCCACGCCGGCGGCGAGCTGGCGCATATCGCCCAATCCCTGATGCACCAGTTCCAGCCGTTCGGAAACCTGCTTGAAAGACTCGCCTAAACGCCTTTCCAACGTTCCTTGCAACTTTTCGTCGACGGTCTCGCGCATGCGGTCAAGCTGTCGGGCGTTGTCTTCTTGAATCTGCTTGAGCTTGGCGTCGATCTGGCCGCGCATCTCCTCCATTTTTCTTTCGCTCAGCGACGTCAGCAAGGAAAGCTGCCGAGAGAAACTTTCCATCTGCTCGTTTTGAAGCTTCGCGATTTCGGTCATGTTCCTTTGAACCGTCTCGCCGAACGCCTTGAGCGTCACGGCCAGTTCCGTCCGCTCCTGATGCGCCTGCATCTGCTGATCCGCGCGGGACCGGGCGATTTCGTCTCTGAGCGAACGGTCGGTCCTTTCTTGCGCCTCCTGGATTGCATCCAGCCGCGCGTCCAGCGGCGAAAGATCGAGCCCCTTGCGTTTGAACTGCGTCACTTGCAGCGAAACGATGATCACCAAAAGAATGATAACAATGAAGAGGAGATAAAGAACAGTGTCCATTCATGATAACCGCGTGGGGACCGGTGGCAAACCGTTCCCCACGATGCAAACCCTTTTTTTAAAACATCCTCGAAAAATCCCGGTCTTTCAGGATCGTCGTAAAGGCCAGATCCACCAATTGATAGGCCCGCTTTTCGAGTTCCGCGGGCTGATCGGACGCCGCGGGCGCCATCGTGACTGTAAATTCCTTGTCGAATTTCGTTTCCCCCTCTCTGAAGAGCAACACCTTAAACTTGAACTCCTGGTCCGTCATGGAAAGGAGAATAAACTGAAATTCGGGCACGCCTTTGGGGGCTCGGTATCCGGCCGGTCCCGGCACTCCCCACCAGTAATGGTGCCGGTAAG
>CAZPTW010000154.1:0-7231 GCA_964589235.1 uncultured Smithella sp.
TGAAGTCTGTCTACAAGAAAAACTGGAATATCTAAGATACGGTTAGAGGAAATATAAATCAGGCCTCAAGGAATGTCAAGGAAGTTGCACGGTCGGCGGCGATTATCCGCTAAGGCTTTCTTGAATTATCACCCAAAACAGGTTATACAAGAACAATCAGTCCACAAGGGTGCAATTGAAAAAGTAAATCCAATTCCAGTGGCTTGAAGGGGATTATGACGGAGAAAGAACATGAGAAGTGGCTCAAAGTGGAAATTACGGCGCCTGCCGAGCTGATCGATGCGCTGAGTAATTTTCTCGAAGAAACGGGCGCGCAGGGCGTTTTTTCGGAGTCGATCGTCCTGTCCTCCGAGATGGACGATTTTCAGGAGCCCGCTGCCGGCGAGGAGATCATCAAAGCGTTTTTCCCAGTGGATGTTCGAAGCGATAAACGTTTGGAGGCCATCGCCAATTACTTGAAAAGTCTCAAGGATATATTTCCGGATCTCAAACCGCCTGGGATGACCACCGAAATCATCATCAATCCGGATTGGGCCCAACAGTGGAAAAAATATTTCAAGCCGATCCGTGTTTGCAAGAACATCGTCGTTAAACCCACCTGGGAAAGGTATTCACCGGCCAGCCGCGACATTGTCGTAGAGATCGATCCCGGGATGGCTTTCGGAACGGGGCAGCATGCCTCCACGAGGCTTTGTATGGAGGCTATTGAGGATGTGATGTTGAAAGATCGATCCGTTTCGGAATGGAAAGTGCTTGATGTCGGGTGTGGAACGGGCATATTGGGGATCACCGCGGCCAAAATGGGCGCACGGGACGTGATTTGCGTGGACCATGATCCCAAAGCAACCCAAATCGCCGCCGAAAACGCCAGAATTAATGAAGTGGACGGATTTCTGAGGATTTTAAATGAAGATGTCTTGTCGATCTCCGAGCCACGCAATCTGATCATCGCCAATTTGACCTCCAAATTGCTGATCAAGATCCACACGCCGCTTGTGAAATGGCTGATGACGGGAGGTTATTTGATCATTTCCGGAATCATCGAGCCGGACATGCCCGCCATCGAAGAACACTTTTTCGCGCCGCCGTTGGTCAGGCATAACGTCTTGAGAGAAAAAGAATGGGTATGTTATGTGTTAAAGAAAATGCCTCCCGGCGGAGAAACCCTGAAAGTCGCCGAGAAGAAAAATTCGACCAGGAAAGTTGCCCCCTTTGACGTTGCCTAGAATTTACAGTTCCGAAAGTCTGCAGAACGCGACCACCTGTTGGTTGGGGCCGGATAATCTTCGTTATTTAAAAAATGTTTTGCGTCTCAAACCAGGTGATGCCATTTTGGTGTTCGACGGGTATGGACACGAATTTGAGGCACGTATTGAAAGCTTTGGGGCATCCGGTGTTTCGGTCGTGCTGGAAAAGCTTCTGGAGGGCGGGGAGAGAAGAATTTCGATCACCCTCGCGCAGGCCATTCCGAAGGCATCCAAAATGGATTGGATAGTCAAAAGTGCCGCTGAATTGGGAGCCGACGAGATTATTCCTTTTACGGCGTGTCGATCGGTGGGCCGCATCATCGGCGAAAAAGCCGAAACCAGGGTCCGCCGCTGGCAGAAGATCGTACAGGAAGCCGCTCGCTGCACGCGAAGTCTGTTTGTGACAGCGGTCCGGCCGATGACTGACTTTGACGACATGCTTCTTTGTGCCAAGCCTTCGGCGCTGAGACTCATCTTCTGGGAGGAGGAAGCGCGGAAGAGCATTCGCGACATTTTGACGGATCAAACCTTTGGGGACGTGAGGGATTATTTTATTATCGTCGGCCCGGAAGGGGGCCTGTCGCGGGACGAAGTTGCCCGAGCGCGGGAAAATGGGTTTCATTCCGTAAGCTTAGGTAAACAGATCTTGAAAGTGGAAACGGCCGCTGCGGTCATTTTGGCCATCATCCAGTATGAAAAAGGTCTCTTTAGTGAATCATTCGAGGGGGGGAAAGGATGACAGTCTATCCATTCGCTGGTTTTTGGCGGCGTTTTGCCGCCTATATGATTGACGGGTTTATTCTCAGCATCATTTTAACCATTCTGGCCATCATCTCTGTAATCGCCTATTTTGCCGGCGCACTTTCGGCCAACAAGAACGCGCTTTTGGCCGGTTTGATGAATCTCGATCAGTTATCCTGGGTGACCTTGTGGATCTGGCTTGGATCGACGATTTTGAATATTGTTTATTTCACCTATTTTTACGCAACCTCCGGTCGAAGTCCGGGAAAAATGATCATGGGGTTACAGGTGGTCACAAGCGAAGGCGGACCGCTTTCGTTTGGCGTCGCATTTTTGAGGTCCGTCGGCTATCTTGTCTCCAGTTTGTTTTTCGGCCTGGGGTTCATCTGGGTGGGGTTTGACAAGAAGAAACAGGGCTGGCACGATAAGATCGCTTCGACGGTGGTCATTATTCGGCAGGCGGATAAAGATACCCTGGGGATTTCCATTCCGGAGGCCTCGGACCCGACGTTGACCAGGCAGTGCGCGACAGACCCCAACGGTCCTGGAGAGTCTGCTGAAAAAACCGGCGGATGTCCCTCTTGATCCCATTGGCCCCGCGGGGTAAAAGCAAAAAATACCTTGACAAACGATACCTTATTTTATAGACGAATCGTGCCCTTCGCCGGTGAGACAGTCAGTCGGGTCGGTAGCTCAGTCGGTAGAGCATCGGACTGAAAATCCGAGTGTCGGCAGTTCAATTCTGCCCTGACCCACCATTTTTATACACGCCCTCCCTAAAAAGAGGGCTTTTTTTGTAAGGCCTTTAAACAAACGAAATTGCAGTCTCAAGGTATGCCGAAAAAACTCAGAAAGAAGGTTCTGTTGGTCAATCCCCCCAATTGCGGTCGCAGTATTCCAGAAGAAGAATACGGCATCACCTCCCTTCGACAGATCTTTAAAGGTGAGCCCTTTAACCTGGAGGTTTTAGCCGGTCCGCTTCGCGATCATGAGGTGCTGATTTTCGATGGGAAATGCGAAACGGAAGAAGCTTTCTTTGAAACGGTTCAGACGTTTCAACCCGATGTCGTCGGTTTCACGTCTCTGACTTGTGAGACCAACACCGTAATTCGACAGGCCGCATGGCTTCGCAGCGAAAGCAGGGCGCTTATCGTTGTGGGCGGAAACGCCGCAACCTATCACCCGGAATCTTTCAACCGACCCGAGTTTGATTATGTCGTCATCGGGCTGGGAAAGAAAAGTTTTTTTCAGCTGATGGACCAAGCGGCCTCCGGAGAACTGGGGGCGGCCATCGACGGAATCGCGCGCGTCACGCCGGGAAAGCCGCTTTTTTACACGCCGCGGGCCTACGGCGCGGCGGATGTCATGGAGGAGGTCGCCCCTCGCTATGATCTGGTTTCCAAGTACCGATCCCATTACTTTCTGGAGCAACTGGGCCTGTCCATGGGATTTGTGATCACCGCCTACGGCTGTACACATACCTGTTCTTTCTGTACCATCCCCGGAATGACGGGTGGCAGATATCTGATACAGAGCGCGCGGGCCGTCATTCGGGATATCGGGTTGTTGGGAGAGGCCGCGTTCGTCCGCCTGGTGGACGCCAATACTTTCGGTAACCCGAGACAGGCCTTTGACCTATGCCGCGAGATCGTCCAATCCGGCATTCAAAGAAGGTTTTTCGCCGATGTCCGCGCCGATACGATTGTTCGGCATCCGGATCTGATGAAGGCCTGGAAGGATGCGGGACTTTATGCCGTGGTGGTCGGGTTCGAAGATCTCGCCGATTGGCGCTTGGCGTCCTACCAAAAAAAATACCAAGGACACGTCATCCCGGAGGCGATCGACATTCTGCACCGGTTGGGTGTCGTTATCGTCGGGGATTTTATCACGTCGCCTCAGTACACGGAGGAGGATTTCGAGGCGCTGGAGCGTTTCATCGTGTCGCAACGCATCGAGATCCCCGTTTTGTCCGTGCTCACGCCGATTCCCGGAACGCCGCTTTATCGCGAGATGAAAAAAGACATTGTCATTTCAGATTTGGATTATTATACATTCACCAATGCCGTGACCAAGACCAAAATGCCTGAAGAACGGTTTTATCGTGTTTATGCGGAACTGGTTCAAAGGCTGCATGAAAAAAAACATGTCCCTCATTAGAAGGAGCTCTATGAAAGTTTACATCAACGACATCGCCGCTTTTCTTCCCAACGATCCCGTCAGCAACGAAGAGATCGAAGACGTTTTGGGGAAAATTCATAATATCCGCTCCCGCGTCAAGTCCATGGTGCTCAAAAACAACGGGATTCAGACGCGTTACTATGCCGTGGATCGGAAAACCGGCGCTTTTACCCATACCAACGCGTCGATGACGGCCGAGGCGATCCGACGCTTGAAGCCTTACCCCGGCTTTACAGTCGGCGACATTGAATGCCTCTGCGCGGGGACATCGACACCCGATGTGCTTCTGCCGGGGCATGCGCTGATGGTCGCGGGCGAGCTGAAGATCGGCCCCTGCGAGGCGATTTCCACCTCCGGAATCTGTCTGTGCGGAATCACGTCTTTGAAGGCGGCGTTTGCCAACGTGGCGATGGGGTGGACGAAAAATGCCGTCGCCACGGGATCGGAGCTTGCCTCTTCGTTGCTTTTGTCCCATTTTTTCGAGCATCTGCCGGAAGATCCCGATTTCAAAAATCGTCCGATTTTGGCGTTTGAATCGGAATTCTTGAGGTGGATGCTTTCCGATGCGGCGGGGGCCATTTTCCTCTCACCCGAGAAAAATGAAGAACGCCTTTCTTTGCGCCTGGACTGGATTGAGCATGTCTCCTATGCGGGATCCATGGAGACCTGCATGTATGCCGGCGGTCAAAAAAATGCCGACGGTACCGTGACCGGGTGGCGCCAAGTGGGGTCCTTGGAAAAAGCCATGAAAGAGAATTATTTCGCCCTCAAACAGGACACGGAGCTCTTGGGCGAGTCCATCATCCAGATAACCGTCACTCAAGGACTTGTCCGAACCATCGCGCATCGGGATTTGAGAGCGGACGACATCGACTGGTTTCTGCCTCATTACTCATCCGAATTCTTCCGTGATAAAGTCTATACCGCCATGGAGGAGATTGGTTTCGGGATTCCGTATGAAAAATGGTTTACGAATCTGATATACAAAGGGAACACGGGATCGGCCTCGATTTACGTCATGTTGGAGGAACTCTTCCATTCCGGCCGGTTGCAATCGGGCGACCGGATTCTTTGTTACATTCCGGAAAGCGGCCGATTTTCGGTGGCCTATATGATGCTGACAGCGGTGTGAGAAAAACCAAGGTTCCTCCGATGGCTCGTCAGCTGTGATTTCTCAGGTGCAGCTCCAACGGATGCGGATCCAGATAAATTTGATTTTTCAGATAGGGTTGATCGTATTTCCGGACGTAATGATTGATGAGCGTTACGGGAACGATCAAAGGCAAATCGCCTTGTTTGTATTGCGCGATCACCTCAAGCAGTTCCCGCTTTTCGTCCGGGGAGAGGTCTTTCTTGAAATATCCCATCATATGCTGCAAAACGTTGGCGTTTTTGCTTGGGGAGGTTTTCTGCTGAAGCGCCGACATCAGCGCTTTTTCGTACACGGCCAAAAGACGCCCAATAGGCTCTTTCTTCTGATCGGCGACGATTTTTCCCATGAGGGAATAATGTTTCGGGCTGTGCGACATCAAAAGCAGTTTGTGGCGGGTGTGAAAATCCATGATGGCCCTGCGCTTGTTTTCTGATGCGGTGGTTTCGCGCCACCGCCTGAGCGTAAAAATCCGCTCGATGAAATTTTCGCGAAGCTGCGGGTCATGCAGTCTCCCCTCATCTTCGACCGGGAGCAGAGGGAAATGTTCCATGAACGTTTTGGCGAAAATTCCAACGCCGGTTTTGAAAGGCATGCCTTTGTCGTTGTAAACTTTTACTCGTTCCATGCCGGAAGAGGGGGAATCACTTTTGAAGATGAACCCGCACAAATTTTCCGCGTCCAGCTCGATGACACGCCGCCGCGCCCAGCTTACCATTCGGTCGGTTAAATCGATTCGGGTCTGCCGGGTGATGAGACGAGGCGCGGCGGGATCGCCTTCCAAGCGCATCGCTTCCCTGGGGACACCCAATCCGCATTCAAATTCCGGGCAAACAGGCACATATTCCACATACCGACCCAGGGTGTCTCGTAGATAGCGATCCAACTTATGGCCGCCGTCATAACGAACGGCATGGCCCAGAAGACAGGCGCTGATGCCGATTTTAATCTTTTCCATACCCGCTCCTTAAAAAAATGTCCGTCACACGCCGCGATGAAAGCCCATGGAACCGCCCTGGGTGAAGGGTGATTTGTAAAATTGCTTCATGAAAATTTTTATGCTAGTGTAACACAAATTGACTTGATTTTCCCAGGGGGATTCCATGACGGAAATGTTGAACAAAGCCAGACTCGTTGTTCGTCTGGCTGACGGAACGACCATCAGGGGGGCAATCAACATCGGCAAATACAATCGCCTGTCTGATTTTCTCAATTCGAGAGATTCCGATCCTTTTATCATCGTCTACGAAGCCGCTCTTCCGGATACCGACGGGAAAGTGGTGATCATCAACCGTCATCACATCGCATGGGCTATGCCGGAATAATTGGACGATCGTGAACTTCTTTTACTATATCACCCTTTTCGCGATTTATTGTTTCATCGGCTGGGTTCTCGAGGTCGTCTACCGTTCCGCCGTCCAACGGAAATTCGTCAATGCGGGTTTTTTGTTCGGACCTTTTATCCCCATCTATGGAATGGGTGCGTTTCTGACGCTTGCGCTGCAGGCGTTTTTCAAAAACCAGCCGCCTTTTCTCCATTTTGTCGTCTATGGCCTGGCGATCACCGCCATGGAATATGGGGTCGGTTTTTTTTCGGAGAAAATTTTCAAATTGAAGCTTTGGGATTATTCCGAAAACAAGTTCAATCTTCACGGCCGCGTCTGTCTGCCTTTTTCAATCTTTTGGACGGTTCTGGCTTTTGTCTTTGTCATGTTTGTGCATCCCTTGATGGTGGAGAAACTCGTTTTGTTTCATGAGACGGCGGTCAAAATCGCGGCGATCGTCTTTATGGTTTATTTTTGGATCGATTTTACGTTTTCGGTGATGTCGCTTGCCGCTTTCCGAAAAGGGGTCGCTTACCTGTACGACGAATATTTCAATCTGAGCAATCTTGAAATCGAAGATATCCTGAAAT
>CAZPTW010000155.1:0-7222 GCA_964589235.1 uncultured Smithella sp.
CTTTTGGGCCCGGGAGAGCATCTCGAGAATGTTGGCCATTTTTTTGGGCGCGGGTTTGTAGGCGACCTCGTAGTTTCGAATCTTGATGTCGGCGGGATTATAGGTCGTTTCCGCGGCCATCATGTTTTTGGGCAAATCCACCACCACGGGACCGGGTCTGCCGGATCGGGCGATGTGGAAGGCTTCTTTGACGGTTGCCGCCAAGTCGTCCACATTGCGAACCAGAAAATTGTGCTTGGTGCAGGGACGCGTGATGCCGGTGATGTCGCATTCTTGGAAAGCATCGTTGCCGATCAAATGCGTGGGGACTTGACCGGTGAAAACGACCAGGGGGATGGAATCCATATTGGCGGTGGCAATCCCGGTGACGGCGTTCGTGGCCCCCGGGCCCGACGTCACAAGGCAAACCCCCACACGCCCGGTTGCTCGGGCGTATCCGTCTGCGGCGTGGACAGCGCCTTGCTCATGGCGGACCAAAACATGGTTGACGTTGTTTTTGTAAATTTGATCGTAAATGTCGAGAACCGCTCCACCAGGATAGCCGAAGATGACCTCCACGTTTTCATCCTTGAGTACTTCCAGCAGAATTTGCGTGCCTTTCAACCTCATATATTTTTTCACTCCTTGGATCTTCCACCCGTTTTAAATCTTTCAACAAAAAAAGCCGCCATTTTCTTTCCGAAAAAGCGGCTTTGACTGCGCAAAACAAAGCCGCGGGCTTTTTCGGGGCCCGCGGCTTGTATCTTGATCTTGAAGATACTAAGCAGCAGACCCCCTGCGTACGGCTACGACGACGAGCAATCTTGCTGCGGCGGGTATCAAAGGTCTGCAATAGTAGAAATCGTTAAGACTCATAACACCGTCCCATCATTTTTCGCCTTCTTTAACGGAAAAACGCTTGATTGTCAAGCATTCTTCCTGCTGTCATCGGTGTCAGCGGAAGAGATCCTCTTTGTCTTCCGTCGCCTCTTCCGCTTTGTCGGACGGCGGCGCGTTGTCTAAAAAACACTCATAGAGCGTCCCTGTCGCCGAGGGAACGCCGGATTTGGCGTCGACCTTGACAAACAGGATGCCGTCGGGGGCGGCAAAAGCCTCGACGGGCTTTCCTTGCAAGGCTTTTTCCATGAAGTAAAGCCAGATCGGCGCCGCCGCGCGTCCGCCGACTTCCTGTTTCCCGAGCGATTTTTCCTGGTCGAAGCCGACCCAGACGCCGGCGATGAGCGACGGCGTAAAGCCGATAAACCACGCGTCGCGGATATCATTGGTGGTGCCTGTTTTCCCCGCCACCGGTCTGCCGATGCTTTTGACCCGTCGACCGGTTCCGCTTTCCACGACGTCCTGCATGACGTAGGTCGTCATAAAGGCGATACGCGGATCGATCACCTGTTCCACTTGCGGCGTCGCCTCCTCGAAGACGTTGCCGGTGCGGTCCACGATTTTGCGGATGAAAAACGGCGTGACTTTTTTCCCACCGTTGGCCAAGACGCCATAGGCTCGCACCATTTCCTGCAGTGTGACGCCGGAGGATCCCAGGGCCAAAGACAGGTTGCGGGACAGCGGTGAATCGATCCCCATGTTTTTTGCGTACGAGATGGCGTAATCCAAGCCGATATCTTGGAGAATTTTTACGGTGACCACGTTTCGGGATTGCACGAGCGCCGTCCTCATCGTGATCGGTCCGAGAAATTTGTCGTCGAAATTTTTGGGTTTCCAAAGACCGTCTTCCTGCGAGGGGTCGTTAAAGACAATGGGGGAGTCGACAAATCGCGTGGAGGGATTCATCCCCTTATCGAAAGCGGCCGTGTAGATCAAGGGCTTGAACGCCGAACCGGGCTGGCGCCGTGATTGCGTGGCCCGGTTGAATTCGCTTTTGCCGTAGTCGCGTCCCCCCACCATGGCCCGGATGGCGCCGGTTTTCACATCCATGCAGTAGATGGCCCCCTGCACGAGGCCTTTTTCATATTTGCCGCGCTCCTCCATTTCGGTCAGGCCCTTCTCGAGGGCGTCTCTGGCCGCCTTCTGCATGGACAAATTGAGGGTTGTGTAAATGGACAGCCCTTCCTTGTACAACATATCGGCGCCGTATTTTTCCTGAACATAACGACGGACATGTTCCACGAAATAGGCGGCGACTTTGTCTTTGGGTTTGATGGGACGCAATTTCAGCGGAGCCTGGACGGCGGCGTCCATTTGCTCTTTGGTGATGTAACCATTTTCCATCATCTGCGTCAGAACATAAATCTGCCTCTGTTTGGCTCGATCGTAATAGAGATAAGGGGAATAGGTGGTGGGGGCCTTGGGCAGTCCCGCCAAAAGCGCGGCCTCCGGCAACGTTAATTGTTTTGCGTTTTTTCCGAAGTATCCCAGTGAGGCCGACTCGATCCCGTAAGTGCCGTGTCCCAGATAAATTTGATTCAAATAGAGATTGAGGATTTCATCTTTGGTCAAGTATTTATCGATGCGGTAGGACAGAATCGCTTCCTTGAGTTTACGGATATATTTTCGCTCCGGCGACAAATACATCAGTTTGGCGACCTGTTGTGTGATCGTCGATCCGCCCTGAACGATTTTTCCCGCTTCCACGTTTTTGAACATCGCTCGGAAAATGCTTTGCAGATCGAACCCTTTGTGCTGATAAAACCGCGCATCCTCCGCGGACACGAAGGCGTAATGGACAAATTTGGGAATGTCCGCGATTTTGATGACTTTGCGATCCTCCAAAAAGAATTCATCGATCAGTTCGTTGTTTTCGTCGTAAACACGGGAGGCGATGCTGGGACGGTAATCCTTGAGGGCGTCGATGCCCGGAAGGTCGAGCGTCATGATATAGAACGTCACCGTCCCGCCGACCGTCAGGAAAAGAACGATGAAAATGATGATGAATAAGGCTTTGACAACTTTTGACACCCCGATGGTCGATTCCGCTTCTTCTTTTTTCTTTCTGCGCGTGGTCATGGCGTCAGGCCTCTGTTTCGTCGTTTGCCGGGTTTTCTTCGGAAACTATTTCTTTTGGGGATGCGAATCTCGCGACAAATATACTGACTTCGAACAAAAACATCAAGGGCAGGGCCATCAGGATTTGGCTCAACGCGTCCGGGGACGGCGTCAGAACGGCTGCGACGACGAAAATCAACAAAATGGCGTATTTCCTGTTTTTAGACAGCATTTTGTCGTTGACGATCCGCAGCCGGGCCAAAAAGTAGATGACCACCGGCAACTCAAAAGACACGCCGAAGCCCAACAAGAATCGCATAAAGAGCGATAGGTAATCGCTAAACGAAATCATGGCGCGTAAGTAGTCGTTGTTGAAACTGACGAAAAAAGCGAAAGCCGGCGGCAAGACGACGAAATAGCCGAACAAAACGCCTCCGACGAAAAGCAACGTGGAGGACAACACGAATGGAACGACCATTTTCTTTTCATGGGGCAGTAACGCCGGCGCGATGAAAAGCCAAATCTGGTACATGATATAGGGGCTGGTCAAGATCAAGGAGGCAAAAATAGCGATTTTCATGTACGTGAAAAACGCCTGTGTCAGCCCGGTGTAAATCAAGTAGCTGCCTTTGGGCAGCGCTTCCGTCAACGGCTTGCTGATGACGGCGAATAGCGTGTCTTTGAAATAGTAACAGGCGAAAAAACCGATGCCGACGGCGATGAGCGAGTTGGTCAGCCTTTTTCGCAACTCGATGAGATGTTCCGTCAAAGACATTTTAGGATCGTCGGTATTTTCCATAGGGGGCTTCGGTGAATCTCTGTGAAGTGATCGTCAGGTCGGTGGGTTTTTTACTCCGGTGGTGTCGCCTGAAGTGTCCGCTTTGGCGTTGACCGGTTCGGTTTTTTCGGCGGTCAGGTTCGCTTGCTTATCGGAAGCCGCTTTCGGTTTGTCTTCCTCTTTCAGGGCCTCTTTGAGGTCTTCGGAGACGCCTTCGGTCGCCTTTTTAAACTCGCGAAACCCCTTCCCCAGCGATTTTGCAAGGTCCGGCAGTTTTTTGGGCCCGACGATCAACAGTGCGACCACCGCGATGATAAGCAGTTCCTGCCAACCGATGCCAAACATAAATCTTTACTCCTTCAAACATTTTTCGTTACCTATATATTGATTCCAGGTTTTGTCAATATTTTTCAGTGGTCTTGAGAAAGGCGTCTCGAAACGGGCTGCCGGGCGTGTCCGGCCGCAAATTAAATCTTGACAATCCAATGACCCTTAGTATAACCAAATAGCGCTGTGTGTTGAATTTCCAGGGTGATCCGGCGGGTTCACGGCGGTGTGGCCGGCGGCGGATCCGATATGATGATGAAACTGACATAGCAGGTCATCCCTTCAAAAATGGCCTCACAGGAATAAAAAATTCAGGAAAGAGAGGTAAAAAATATGAAGATTGAAGATGTAAAGAATGTGTGTGTGGTCGGCGCCGGCAATATGGGACACCAAATCGCCCTGCAGTGCGCGATTTCCGGATTCAAGACCGTCAGCACGGACGTGATCCCCGCCGTTTTGGAAAAGGCGGAAAAGTTTGTGGACTCTTACCTGGCCGGTCGTGTCCAGAAGGGAAAGATGACGGAAGACGCCGCCAAGGCAACCCGCGCGAGAATTTCTTTCACCGGCGATTTGAAAGAGGCCGCCAAGGACGCGGACGTGGTCATTGAAGCCGTCTTGGAAAGAATCGATCTGAAACGTAAAATTTTCGCCGATCTCGACAAGATTGCGCCGCCCAACGCCATTTTGGCCACGAACAGCTCGTTCATCGTGAGCTCGAGGATCGCCGATGTCACCAAGCGTCCCGCTCAGGTCTGCAATCTCCATTTCTTCAATCCGGCGCTGGTCATGAAGCTCGTCGAAGTGGTCCAAGGGCCCCATGTTTCCGACGAAACCGCCAAGTGCATGATGGATTTTTGCCTGAAAATCGACAAGATTCCAATCCACATCAAGAAAGAAGTCGATGGGTTCGTTTTGAACCGCATCTTCGCCGCCATCAATAAAGAAGCCATGTGGATGCTCGAAATGGGCGTCGCTTCTTATGAAGATATCGACAAAGCCTGTGTCTACGGCGCCGGTCATCCGATGGGGCCGTTCCGCCTGATGGATCTTACCGGCATCGACCTCGCGTATGACATCGGCATGAGTCATTTCTACGAGTCCGGCGATCCGGCGGATCTTCCCAGCCCCAGCATCGTGAAAAAATACACGGAAGGCAAGTACGGCCAAAAGACCGGCGAAGGCTGGTACAGTTATAAAAAATAACGCGGTTGACGCGCGCCTGCCGAGGCTTGAGCGTTTTGCCTCATAGGCGATTTTCATGAGAACGCCCCGACGTGACAACGGCGGGGCGTTCTTGCCTCTCGATATGAACGACCACCCCAAAACAGCGTTGATTGTGGAAGGCGGCGGTATGCGAGGCATCTTCGCCGCCGGGGTTTTGCACGCGTTCGGATGCGCCGACTTTGACCCGTTCGATCTTTATATCGGCGTTTCCGCGGGCGCCTGCCATTTGGCGTCGCACTTGGCGGGGCAAAACGACCGCAACTTCGACATCACGCTTCGCTACTCCCTTGCCCCGGAATTCATCAACCTCCTTCGTTTTTTGAAGGGCGGCCATCTCATGGATTTGGATTGGATGTGGCAGGAAACCATCGCTCACGATCGGCTCAACCTCCGACAATTCGGCGAAAAAATGCGATCGCGGAACAAGGAGTTTTTAATTGTGGTGACGTCGATGCAAACCGGCAGGGCGCTTTATCTACGGGCTGATGAACATTCTCTGGAGCACGATTTGAAAGTGTCGAGCGCCTTGCCGATTCTCTATCGCAAAACCTTGGACGTGGGGACGGAAAAAGCCATAGACGGCGGCGTGGCGGATGCGCTGCCCGTTCGGGAGGCTCAACGACGCGGGGCGACGGATATTACGGTCATCCGGTCCCGCCCCGCGCATTATGTCAAAAAGAAAAATTGGATAGCCCTGGCGATTTTATCCATTTATTTCAGACGATACCCTCAGCTGGTCAAGGCGTTTAAAACCCGCGCGGAAAATTACAATGCATCCGTGGCGTTCCTTCGTCATCCTCCAACTGGGCTTTGTGTTCGGGAAGTGGTTCCCCCGCCTGGATGGACGATCGGCCGGACCACAAAGGACGAAGCCGCGCTTCGCGCCGCCTATGAAACCGGTATCCGACAGGGGGAAGCGTTTATCAAAAGATGGGACGGCCCGCTTGTCCCCGGTGGGAGAAGAAACGGCATGCCTTGAGGAAACGATTCAAGGCTGAGCGCGACCTGCGCGAGTCCGACGCGTGGCATGGAAGAGGCAGTCTTTTTGAAACGGTGGATTTCATGGAAAAAACATTGATCCTTGTCTTTTGGGTTTTGTTTTTCGGAAGGATGGTGCTGCGCTACGTCTTGCAAAGACTCAATCTGAACCATCTCAGGACTTACGGCAGAGAGGTTCCCGCTGTGTTCGCCGGGCAGGTCGATGCCGGAACGCTCGAGAAAATGACGGATTATACCGTTGAACGATCCCGATTGGAATCGAAAGAGAATTTGGCCTCCGATCTTCTCGATCTGGCGGTTTTATTTCTCTTGCTGCCGGTTTTGACGGCTTGGCTTGGCCGGCTGTCTTGGCCGCTTGTCGTTCAGGCGCTGATTTTTTTTGCGATTCTTGGAACAATCGGTGGAATCGCGGGACTGCCTTTTGATCTGTATCACACCTTCGTTTTGGAACGGCGATATGGGTTTTCCACCATTTCTTGGAAACTGTGGTTGGTCGATTTGCTCAAGTCTCTTGTCCTCTCGGCGGTGTTGTTCGGGATCATCATCGGCGCCTTGATGGCATTTGTGCTTTACCTTCCCCACAGCTGGTGGTTTTGGGGCTGGCTTTTTTTTATCGGGTTTCAAATCACGCTGCTTTGGGTCTATCCGATCTGGATCGCCCCTCTCTTCAATACGTTTGAACCAATCACGGATCAGGCGCTGGCGGATAAAATTTCGATCCTGCTGGCGAAGGCGGGTATCGCCTCGGGCGGCATTTTTCAGGCGGATGAAGGCAAGCGTTCCAAGCACACCAACGCCTATTTTACAGGTTTCGGCAAGACCAAGCGGATTGTGCTGTTCGACACGCTCCTCCAGTCGCACACGCACGAGGAGATCCTGTCGGTCCTGGCGCATGAAATCGGTCATTGGAAGAAGAAACACCTTCTCAAACAACTGGCTTTCGGGGTCGGCGGATCCCTG